>NZ_PDDM01000026.1 GCF_002914585.1 Pseudanabaena sp. BC1403 | reverse complement strand
TGGACAGTTAAGCTATACTCTAGGATTTCTAGCTTCAGTGGTTATGTACGGACTGGTTACCGTGATTCACACTGAACGAATCGCACTCGTTGATGAGTTCCGAGAAGTTATTGGCGATCGCTTTTAGGATACGTCTCGACGAGAAGACAAATAGTTATTAACTGATATTACGCAGAACACAGAGAATCTCTTGCTGCTAGCCAAGCAGGTCAACCACGGGGGGATTCATATTCTGTAGGGGGCTGCGCCCCCGTGCCAGCCCCAAATCTTGGCTATCGCAGGAATTCTATCCGCGTAAGGTGAGTTGTTAATCGATCAGTGCAGCGATCGCAGTTTAGTAAGAAATTACTTACAGCTAGAAATAGTTGCACATCGCGGTATATTAAGCTAAATACACGTTAGTCCTATGCTAGAACCTTCGCATTATTGGATTGTTAATGTTCGGATTCCGAATTGTTTTATCGATAGTGAAATTATTGGGCAAAATCTAGAAGCTCATCTCACGACGACATTACAGCGCGATCGCCTATTTCCTTGCCATCTCGAAATCCGTAATGGTCAAATAAGTGAAATTTTGCCTAGTTCTCGGATTGCAGAAATTCCTACAGAAAGTTTACCAATCATCGATGGCAAACAGGGGATCATGATTCCTTGCTTTGCTGACTTACATACTCATCTTGACAAAGGTCATATTTGGGAACGTAATCCGAATTTAGATGGCACATTTCAAGGTGCACTCACAGGCATTTATCGCGATTGCACAGAGCAAGGCAATTGGAACTATGACGACCTCTATCGCCGCATGGAATTTGGATTGAAATGCAGCTATGCCCACGGCACAAAAGCAATAAGGACTCATTTAGATTGCCCACCGCATCAAGTGGAGACTACATTTAAAGTATTTAAAGAACTGCGGGAAAAATGGAAGGAAAAAATCACCCTTCAAGCTGTGTCACTAGTGCAGCTACCTTATTTCTCAACTCACGAAGGAGAACTATTTGCTGATGCGATCGCTGATTTAGGTGGCATTATTGGCGGCATTGCTCATATGGTCACAGGACTAGATCAATACTTAGATCGGATTTTTATCTTAGCTGCCGAACGCAATCTCAGTGCTGATTTCCATGCAGATGAGAATAATGATCCGCAATCGCGCACATTGCATTATATTGCCGAAGCTAGTTTACGAAATAATTTTAGTTCGCAAGTAGTCTGCGGTCATTGCTGTAGTTTGGCAGTACAAGATGAAGATATCGCCAATACGACGATT
This sequence comes from Pseudanabaena sp. BC1403, assembly GCF_002914585.1. NCBI lineage: Bacteria > Bacillati > Cyanobacteriota > Cyanophyceae > Pseudanabaenales > Pseudanabaenaceae > Pseudanabaena > Pseudanabaena sp. BC1403. The sequence continues at coordinate 80,201 of NZ_PDDM01000026.1, read as the reverse complement.
GACCTTGTTAAAGAAGCAAATATTGGGATCGTGAGTTTACCCATGTGCAATCTGTATTTACAAGATCGGGTTGCGGAGCGAACTCCTCGCTGGCGTGGGGTTACCTTAGTTCAGGAATTCGATGCGGCGGGTGTGAGCGTGGCGCTATCCAGCGATAATTGCCGTGATCCTTTCTATGGGTTTGGCGATCATGATTTATTAGAAGTCTTCAGCATGGGGACAAAGATTTCGCATTTAGATACTCCCTATGACAACTGGATCGAGGCAGTAACCTCGCGCCCTGCGAAACTGATGGGCTTACCTGATGTTGGTAAAATTGAGATTGGACAGGCTGCCGACTTAGTTCTATTTAAGGCGCGTAGCTATAATGAGTTGTTATCAAGACCTCAAAGCGATCGCACTGTGTTTAGAAATGGTATGGCGATCGATACGACTTTGCCCGATTATGCAGAGCTTGATGATTTGATATAGTCGGTGCTTCGCGCCGACTATGCTAACGATAAATTAAAAAACATGAAAGATCTCACTAGTAGCCAATTTAACTACCGTCTATCGATCCCAGAGCCAGAAAATCATCTGTTAGAGGTCGAACTAGCGATCGCTAATTGGCAAGATGAATTTATCGATCTGAAGATGCCAGTCTGGACACCTGGTTCCTATTTGGTGCGTGAATATGCCAAACATCTGCAAGACTTTGAGGCAGCAAATGAAACGGGGCAACCTCTGTCATGGCAAAAAATCAGTAAAAATCATTGGCAGATAAAATGTGGAAATGATAATTCGATTATTAAAATTCGTTATAGGATTTTCTGTAATGAACTGACCGTGCGTACCAATCATATCGATCGCACCCACGCCTTTTTGACGGGTGCAGCAGTATTTATGTATGTCCCTGAATATCAGCAGCAGCCTTATACTGTCGAGATTGGCGAAATCAAAGAGAATTGGCAAATTGCAACGCCTTTGCCCAAAGTTGCGAATACAGAAGATAATCTTTTCTATGCCAAGGACTTTGACACTTTAGTTGATAGTCCCTTCGAGATTGGAATTCATAATCGCTATGAATTTACCGTTCAGGACAAACCCCATAGCTTTGTGGTGTGGGGCGAGCATAATGCAGATATGCAGCGCATTGTCAAAGATACGGCGGAGATCGTTGCCGTGGAAGCGGAAATGTTTGGCGGGTTGCCTTACGATCACTATGACTTTATCCTCCATGCTAGCAACGGATTTGGAGGATTAGAGCATAAAAACAGCACAGTTCTTCTTTACAACCGATTAGGATTTCGCAAAGAAGAGAGCTATCTCCAATTTATGAATCTGGTTGCCCATGAGTTTTTCCATACTTGGAATGTAAAACGGATTCGCCCCAAAGCGCTAGAAAAATTTGATTATGATCAAGAAAATTACACTAGTTCTCTTTGGTTTAGTGAAGGAACCACTAGTTACTATGACCAGATCTTTCCACTGCGGGCAGGACTCTATGATGCAACGCATTATCTCAAACTAGTAAGTAAGGCGATCACCCGTCTGCAAACGACCTTTGGGCGTAATGTCCAATCTCTCTATGAGTCTAGTTTTGATACATGGATTAAGCTCTATCGCCCCGATCCAAATACCCATAACAACCAGATTTCCTACTATCTCAAAGGGGAAATGGTATCAATGCTGCTGGATTTACTAATTCGTGTTAAAACTAATAACCTGCGATCGCTTGATCGAGTCATGCAGATTATGTGGGAACGTTTTGGTAAAGATGAGATTGGCTTTAGTGAAGCTGATCTGCATGAAGTAATCGAGACTGTGGCAGGTTTTGACCTGTCAACATTCTGGAATGATTATCTCTATGGCAATAAAGAACTAGACTATAATTACTATCTGGAACCCTTTGGAATCGAATTACGGACTTCAAGGCAAGATATCCCATTTATCGGGATGACGCTCAAATCTAAAAATGGAATTCCTGAAGTTGAGAAAGTCGAGTTTGGCTCACCTGCTCAAAAAGCTGGCATCAGTACAGGTGACATGGTAATTGCGATCGCAGGAATTCGCGTCACCGCCGAAAACTTTAATGAACGCCTACGAGATTTTGCGGCTGGCGATGCGATCGTGGTGACCATCTTCCAGCAAGATTTATTACGCACGGTGGAAGTGACTTTACAAGAACCAATCTGTAACCAATTTGAACTAGTCCAAATTGCTAAGACTTCACCCAACCAAGAGCTAAACCTAAGATTATGGCTCAGCATCTAGCTGCGAGCCCAATAAGTGGCGGCGCTTTGCGCCACCACTTATATAAAAGCACAAAATGGCTACGCCATTTTGTGCTTTTAAAACCCTTGCAGGGTTTGGTTTTCAATTCATAGAAGTGTGACAACACTTCTATGAATTGGTATTATTGAGCTGGCTCAATTCTATTGGGTCTAGTTATTCCTTGCGACCTTAATAAAGTCTCGATTTCATCGGCGGGTAAGGCTTTATAGAAAAAATAACCTTGGATCTGATCGCAGCCGAGCGATCGCAATACATCAACTTGCTCTTGGGTTTCGACACCTTCAGCGATTACATTCAGGTCTAGGCTATGGGACAAACTAATAATCGAAGCCACAATCGCGCGATCATGGGCATTGTGAGCAATATATTCAATAAAAATACGGTCTATCTTCAGCGTATCAATTGGCAAGTTTTTCAGATAGCTTAGAGCTGAGTAACCAGTGCCAAAATCATCAATTGACAACTGAATTCCCATCTGACGGAATTCATTTAACAAGACAATCTTCTCCTCAACATTGTCCATCATAATTCCTTCAGTAATTTCTAACTCTAGGAAATGAGGATCAAGATTTGTTTCTTCGAGAATTTGTTGTAAACAAGATAGAAAATCCTTTTGTTGAAGTTGTTTGATCGATAAATTCACGCCAATCTGAATCGGTGGTAATCCCATCTTTAACCATGCGATCGCTTGTAAACAGGTTTGCCTTAACACCCAAGTCCCAATCGCCGTAATTAGTCCTGTTTCTTCAGCTAGGGGAATAAATTTGCTCGGTGGAATTGAACCTAAAGAAACATGTTTCCAGCGTAGTAAAACTTCTAAGCCAACAATTTTACCCGTGATTAAATCGATTTGAGGTTGATAGTATGTCAGCAGCTCGTTGTTCTCTAACGCTCTTCGCAAATTGTTTTCCATGGATAATCGCTGAAAACTCTGCTCCTGCATATTCGGGACATAAAACTGAAAGCTATTTTGACCTTCTGCTTTAGCCCGATACATTGCCATATCTGCATTCCGAATTAGTCCCTCGACTTCAGTATTATGATCTGGATAAATACTTGCACCAATACAGGTCGTAATATGTAGTTCATGCCCACCACAATTAAAAGGAAAAGTCAAAGCTTGAATCATGGATTCAGCAATTTGGACAACGTCATCATTAGAATTGATGTCCCTAGCTACGATCGCAAACTCATCTGCACCCCAACGCACCATTAAATCATCCTTTTTAAGCAACTTCTTTAAGCGATCGCTTACAGCTTTCAGCAATAGATCTCCAATGCTATGCCCTAAAGAATCATTAATTAACTTAAATCGATCAATATCCAGAAATAGAACTGCAAATAATTGTTGCTTATCTTCTAGTTTTTCGATTACCTCAACTAAATGTTCATGTAAATATTTTCGGTTTGGCAGCCCTGTCAGCGCATCGTGATGAATTTGATAGGAAATTATCGCTTCTGCTTGCTTTTGATTTGTAATATCAGCTATATGGATCCGAATTACTTCGCTCCAAGGCATAAAATGAATGATTTCTTCAAATAACTTTTCATTGATCGATACTTCTCTCACAAAAATTTTGCGTTCAGGATTAACCAATGGCAGCAATTGAGCCAAAAGATCTTTAAGTATAGGATGATTGATTCTCGTCTCTTCAAGATTAGGGAATTGAGATAACGCCGCAGGATTAAGATATAAGATTTTGCCGACGAGATTTAGCTCTATAATTGGTTGTGGATTTAGCTCTGGTGATGAAATGAATTGGTTAATAGTTTTATGAATATGCGTAGATAAATCTTGTTCCAGAATGACCTGTAAAGGAGAAATGCGAAAAGGCTTAGTATCATCAAATGACCGATGATTGAACTTAGGATGACTACTTTCAGAAGTCTGGTTTTGGGAACTATTAATTTTGGGAATATTGGTAATCGCAGTGATTACCTGATATACAGCCTTGGTATCCTTACTAAAAAGAATTTCATCACCATGTGACAATATATGCGAAAATCTCTTTTTGCCGTTAATTAAAATTCCATTGGTACTGCGCTTCCCTTCTATGCTGCCGTCAATTATTCGGAAGAAGCATGACGATTTCTTAGAAGCTACTGCCAACAAAGTTGCATGTTGCCTAGATACGAGATTAGAACGCAGAATTATTGAATTCTCCAAGCTACGCCCTAGAGAATAAGTCATATTATTCAAGAGAAAATTACGAAACCCTTGTGGATCCTCAACCGTAAGTACGTGATGAAGCATCTCTTTGATCTTAAGAGTGGATGACTCTTCTGGTCTCACCTGAATAATGTCCCTTTAAAACGAGCTTTAGAAAGATTCTACGATTATATAAACTATTAGATCATTGTTAAAAGTAGCACTAAGCGATAGCTTTAACAAAAATTTGTGCTTCGTTTGATCAAAAACCGATGTAAGCACCTGATTTCTAGTCTAAGGATTTCTTTTGCTTTGGGAAATTACTAGCTTTAACTATATTGCAATCCTAAATTGTTTATGAAAGTATGCATCCTTAAGGGGCAGACTTTCATAAACAATTTAATCTAACAAATGAATTAGAATTGCGATAACTTGGATCAATTATATAAATTTATTGGGGAAAATCAGTCATCTAACTTACGGTTATACAAATATATATAGCTTTGGCTAAATAAATACTTGTAAATCAATAGCTTTTCTAGTGATTGTTTTGAGATTTTAGATAAATCCTTGTATTTTCGTTAAAAGCCTTATCAAATAAGCCTTTTAACAAAAAACTAATTTTCTTGATTTTACAAGCTGTTGTCAATCCCAGCTAAAAAAGAGAGTTTGAATTGCAACTCTTTTTTTGCTTTTATGCCTTCACTAAAGTGATGATCGCAGCAGTTCTCATTATAAAATTGGTTATTTGAAAGCCCGCCGTTGGCGGGCTTTCAAATAACCAATTTTGGTGTTTCCAGCGCCGAAGGCGCTGGAAACACCAAAATTGGTTTCATAATGAGAATTGCTGTGATGATCGGTACACTTCATCGCAAAGTCCTACAAATGTCTAAAATAAGTAGCTAGGTATAATTAATTACACATCCAAACCCGTAAAGTTGCGCCCCGCAGGGGCGCAACTTTACGGGTTTGAGTAATTTATTTTGCCCAAGTGCTTATTTGAATTAATGAGTCATGCATACAACAAATGTCAGAAGCATTTAGAGAATGGACGGTAGTTCAGCAAACATTTCAGAAAATTTGGGGATATGCGGATCTGCGTCCGTCTCAGCGAGAGGTAGTTACGAGCTTGCTGCGCGGGCAAGATAGCTTAGCGATTATGGCTACAGGTGGTGGTAAGTCTATTTGCTTTCAGTTACCAGCAATCCTTAATGAAGGCTTGACATTGGTAGTTTCTCCTTTACTTGCCCTGATGGAAGATCAAGTCCGAGATTGTAAATCTCGGAATCTCCCCGCAGCTTGTTTGCATAGTAATTTATCGCAAATAGAACGCCGCGAAGTCTTACGGAATTTACCAAACACTCGATTGCTTTACGTCTCTCCAGAAACCCTCTTGAGTCAACCTGTCTGGGAAAAGCTCAGCGATCGCAACTTAAAAATCACAGGTTTAATGCTTGATGAAGCCCATTGTCTAGTGCAATGGGGTGACTCATTCCGTCCCAGTTACCGCCGATTAGGAGCAGTGAGATCAGCATTGATGGCACAAAAGCCTGATCATCATCCACGCATTGCGATCGCCGCATTTACAGCCACTGCCGATCACGATACAACTGCTGAATTGCAAGCTTGTTTACAGCTAGAAAATCCTCATGTTGTGCGTACTAGTCCCTATCGCCCACATCTGAGTCTCAAAGTGGCAATCGCATGGACACCCGCAGGACGTAAATCGCGCACCCTCAAATTTATTCGCGATCACAAGGGACAATCGGGCTTAATCTATGTCCGCAGCCGTAATGATGCTGAGATGCTTGTTAGTTGGTTACAAGAAAATTCTTTTAAAACAGCCGCTTACCATGCAGGCTTGCCACCTCAAGAGCGTCGCCATATCGAACAACAATGGCTAACTAATCAATATCCTTTTGTGATCTGCACTTCAGCTTTTGGTCTCGGCATTAATAAACCTGACACCCGTTGGGTATTGCATTTTCATCCGCCTTTGACGCTTTCGGAATATATCCAAGAAATTGGTCGAGCAGGACGTGATGACAAACCTGCGGAGGCTTTGATGTTAGTCAGCGAACCGACTGGGCTACTTGATGATAGCGATCGCCAAAGAGTAGATTTTTTCTTGCAGCAACAACAAAAACTTCAACAACAAGCGCTAGCCATTTTGCCAAAACTACCACGACAAGGAAATTTTGCTGAAGTAGCCAAGTTGCATCCCGATGCTGCGATCGCTTTGGGGTTATTGCATCGTTCTGGCAATCTCACATGGCATACGCCATTTACTTATGAGATTCATCGCTTGCCTAACCAACAGCAACTAAAACAACAATCTGGGGATCAGCGTGCGATCGCTCAAATGCAAGCTTTCATTAATACGAGAGGCGATCGCTGGAAATTTTTACTCAATACCTTTGATTTTGAAGAATAAGCTAAGTCCCTGCTAAGATTTAAGTATTAACTTAATTTTTCTTAACAACAGGGAAATAATACGTGTCGTCTACGACTATTCATCGGATCAATCTCGACAACCCACTTACCGATACATCTTCAACATCTCAAACCGAGCTTCCGTTTACTTTTCAAGATGTAAAAGCTGCTATTCCTACCGAATGTTTTGCTCCTAACGTATGGCGATCCCTCGCCTATTTTTTTGCCGATACGGCGATTATTGTGGGATTGTACGCCACTGCCGCTTACCTTGATGCTTGGTGGTTTTATCCAATTTTTTGGTTTGCAACGGGAACCATGTTTTGGGCTTTCTTTGTAGTTGGTCATGACTGTGGACATGGGTCTTTTTCACGGATTAAATGGCTCAATAACTTAGTCGGACATCTCACCCATATCCCCATTCTGGTTCCATATCACGGCTGGCGCATCAGTCACCGCACCCATCACCAAAACACAGGTAATATTGACACCGATGAAAGTTGGTATCCTGTCACCGAAAGCCAATACAAGGACATGGACTGGCTTGGGAAATTTATCCGCTTTGATGCCCTGTTGTTTGCTTATCCTTTGTACTTATTTAAGCGATCGCCTGCGCGTCCTACCGCTTCCCATTTCGTTCCCAACAACGATCTATTTCGTGAATCGGAAACTACTGATATTCTCACCAGCAGCAGCCTATTTGCAGTGATGGTTGGCTTTTTAGGATGGTTGGGTTTTACCTATGGTTTCCTATTTCTATTTAAGTTTTATATCGTTCCTTACCTGATCTTTGTAGTATGGCTTGATCTCGTCACCTATCTACATCATACCGAAGCTGATATTCCTTGGTATCGTGGGAAAGATTGGTATTTTCTAAAGGGAGCGCTCTCCACAATTGATCGTGATTATGGAATCTTCAACGATATCCATCACAATATTGGTACTCACGTTGCGCACCATATCTTTATTGGTATTCCTCACTATCATCTCAAGACTGCCACGGAAGCAATCAAGCCAGTTTTAGGCTCATATTACCGAGTATCCAAAGTTCCGATCTGGAAATCTTTCTTCGCTTCTCAAAAAGCCTGTCAATTTGTTCCTGACACAGGCAGTGAAGTTTATTATCGCGATTAGTAAACTGTTTAAAAATGATTAAAGAGAGGGACGCAATGCGCCCCTCTCTTTTTTATGTAAAAGTAGCAATTCTCATTTTAAAAATCGATTTTGATGAAAGGCAACCTTTGGCTGACTTTCATCAAAACCGATTTTAGATTTGCCAGCGCCTACGGCGCTGGCAAATCTAAAATCGGTTTTGATGAAAGAATTACTGGTGCAAAAGCTACCCACTTCACATTTTTTGGGTTCATACTTATAATGTAAGTGAGCCTTAAGTATTATTACTGTCTTATCTATAACGCAGATCTGTAAGCACTTTAATTCTACTTAATGCAACTCATACCGCCATTATCAAACACCATAAATTTTTTCTCTAAATTTTCCCTTATTGCAAATCCTTATTGGAGGAAACCTAAATATATGTCTACCGAAACTATTAAACGTCCAGAAACCATACGCAAAATCGCACCAAGATATCGAGTTTTATTACATAACGACGATTACAACTCAATGGAGTATGTCGTTGAAACCTTAATGCAAGTCGTAAATGGTCTTACGCAGCCGCAAGCTGTGGATATCATGATGGCAGCTCATGCTAGTGGCTGTGCTTTAGTAATTACCTGCGTACAAGAACATGCTGAGTTTTATTGTGAAGGTCTCCAAAGTAAGGGTTTAACCAGCACGATGGAGCCAGAGTCATAAGTCAAATGCGATCGCAAAAGGCTCTCATTAGACGATCGCATCATCAAGCACTTGCAATAGAGAACAGGTAGGATTGTTATTAACAAAATCCTACCTGTTTTCTATTGTGAATCTCGATCGCTTAAATTCTTATCCAGCACCAATACGCATCATTCTTTTTTTAATAACTCTATTGGTGCTATGGCTACCGATCGCAGCACCAATGTATCTAATTTGGGGTGAGGCGGTTGGTGTTGGTCTAACCATTTTGTTGTATTGCGGATTTTTGGGATTGATTTGGTTCTGGGGGCGCAAAATTGCTAAATATTCACATCCCTATCGCTATTACGGATTGTTATTTACCCGCAAAAATGGACGCGATTTTTTATTAGGTTTAGCGCTTGGCTGTGTAACCCTACTCATCTTTTTTAGCTCACAGGTGAGCCTTGGTTGGCTAGCGGTGCAAACTGTCACTTGGCAGCAGCCTTTACCAGATAATCTACTACCAGCGATCGGTGTATATTTTGTCGATTGGCAAGGCGCAATATTCCCAGGACTATTGACTTCCGTTGGCGTAGGGTTTGCGGAGGAATTGCTGTTTCGCGGTTGGATACTCTCAGAGCTAGAGCGCGATTATTCCAAAACTACAGCTTTACTCGGTTGCAGCTTAGTATTTGCAATTTTGCATTTCATCAAGCCCTTAAACGTCATTCTGGCTACATGGAGCCAATTTCTCGGTTTGGTGATGCTCAGTGTTGCGCTAATACTGGCAAGACGCAGATGTGATGGCAGATTGGGCATATCGATTGGCTTACATGGTGGTTTGGTTTGGTGCTATTACATCGTAAATACAACTCATTGGCTCAAACCAACAGGGGCTGTACCTGAATGGGTGACAGGTATTAATGGAAATCCGATCGCAGGTGTGATGGGAATTATTTTTTTAAGTGCGATCTCGATCGGATTTCGTAATTTCAAAAAAATCAAAGGTGCTTAGCACCTTTGATTTTTTTGAAATTACCTATTGCCAGTGGCGCAATAAGTGTATATGATTAGATTCGCTTGGAAAACAACCAAGCAAAGGGTCGATGCCCGAGTGGTTAATGGGGGCGGACTGTAAATCCGCTGCGTAAGCTACGTTGGTTCAAATCCATCTCGGCCCATCTCAAAAAAAGAGAGTGAACTAAGTTCACTCTCTTTTTTTGTTAAGCAAAGATTTGCGCTAGAGCTGAATCAATATCTGGATATTGGAACGTAAATTTATTAATCTCGGCTTTGTGTGGCACAACGCGCTGACCATCTAGCAATACCGTTGCACCTTCACCAAATACCAAAATCAACGCCGCCGCAGGAACAGGTAAAAAGGCAGGACGTTTAATTGCTTTAGCAAAGGCAACGGTGAAATCTGAGTTAGTAACTGCTTTAGGAGCAGTAGCATTAAGCGCACCAGTGACCTGATCATTTTTCAATGCATAGATAATTAGCTCCACCAAATCATCGCGATGAATCCATGAAAACCATTGCTTGCCAGTACCAATTTTGCCACCGCCACCAACTTGAAAAATTGGTAACATTTTCGCGATCGCACCACCCATACCCAAGACAATTCCTGTTCTTAGCTTGACTAGACGCAAACCTAAGCTCGTAACCGCCTCAGCAGCAGCTTCCCAGTCTTTGCAAACATTAGCCAAAAAGTCATCACCCGCATTACTATATTCATCAAAAGATTTATCAAGACTCGTGCCGTAATAACCGATTGCGGAGCCACTAATTAAGATTTGTGGTTTCACATCAGCCTTAGCAATCGCTTCAACCAGCACTTTTGTCGTTAAAATACGACTATCGCGGATCTCTTGCTTACGTTTTTCAGTCCAGCGCACACCAGCGAGGGGTTCACCAGCCAGATTAATTACTGCATCACTACCAGATATAGCCTTAGCCCAATCGCCCAATTCAAAAGGCGTATAGCCAATTACTTCAACATTGGGAAAAGTATCTTGGGGAAATTGACGGGTTGCTTTTTGAGAATTACGCGCCAAGACGACAATGCGATCGCCTAAAGCATGTAATCGCTCAACTAATTTCTCACCAACAAACCCAGTAGCACCCGTCACTACAATTTTCATAATATTTTTTTGCTTAAATTATCTAGAGATACCAGCACAAGACTAAGGGGCTTGTAATCTAATAATGTACCAAATATAAAACCAGAATTAGTTGGGCGGCAAAGCCCCCCAACTAATTCTGTAAAACCTGAAATGGCACTTTATTTATTCGCTTGTCCCTAATCGCCTACTTTATGTGAAAACACCTTTGTAACTACATCTATGAATAGCTCATCAGAAAATAAACTCAAAAGCAACCACAAAAGCAAATTATTGATCGTTGATGATGAAGAAGACAACTTAGATCTACTTCAGCGTATTTTCTATCGAAGTCATCTCATCCTGCGAGCTAAAAATGGATTTGAGGCGTTGGCGATTTTAGCTAAGGAGCCAGATGTTGCGGTGATTGTCTCTGATCAGCGAATGCCCATGATGTCTGGGACGGAGTTTTTGAGCCAAGTAGCTGAAAGTTATCCTGACACTTTGCGGATTATTTTGACTGCCCATACCGATGTCCGCGATTTAGTAGAAGCGATTAATCAATCACAAGTTTTTAAATACATTACGAAGCCCTACAAGGCGGACAGCCTAGTTCAAATCGTGCAACAGGCGACTGAAATCCATAAACTCTTAAAATTAAGAACTTCCAAACTCCGCAACGATCTCGAAAATGCTGAGGCTAAATATAAAGATATTTTCGAGAATGCGATCGAGGGAATCTTTCAAACAACAATTGATGGACGCTATCTAATCGCCAATTCGATGCTAGCACAGATTTATGGTTATCCTTCTGCCGAATCTCTAATGAGTAATGTCACCAATATTGCCAATCAGATTTATGTCAATCCATTACGTCGCCAAGAATTTATTAATGTTTTACGGACACATGACACCGTTTCTAATTTTGAGTCTCAGGTCTATCGTCGCGATGGCACGAAAATCTGGATTTCGGAAAATGTGCGCGCAGTACGTGAACCTGATGGAACTCTAATTGGTTTTGAAGGTACTGTGCAGGATATTTCCCAGCGCAAAAGAGCTGAGGCAGAATCACAATTATTGCAATGTTTAACCTTAGAAATTAGTGCAGTCAATGATTTTCAAACAGCTTTAGAAATAGCTCTCTCCAAGATTTGTCAATTTACAGGATGGGACTATGGCGAAGCATGGATACCATCGGGGGACGGACAGACTTTGATATGTAGCCCTGCATGGTACAGCAGCATAGAGGGATTAGAAGAGTTTCGTCAATGTAGCGAGAGAATCTCTTTCCCCGCAGGAATTGGTTTTCCAGGAAGAGTTTGGGGAAATCAACGACCAGAATGGATTTGGGATATTTCTCTCGAAGCAGAATCACATTTCTTGCGCAAATATCCTGCTTTAGAATGTGGTTTGCAATCGGGGTTGGCGATTCCTGTCAGTGCCGATACCAATGTTGTCGCGATCATGGCGTTCTTCACCAGATCTCCCAACGATCGCGATCAGCAATTGGTGGGCTTAATCAGCGCGATCGCCATGCAGCTAGGTATATTGATGCGCCGTAAACGGGATGAAGAAACTCTCCGCTTGATGAATGAAGAACTAGCCCTAGCACGCGATCGCGCCTTAGAAGCAAATCATACTAAAAGCACCTTTGTTGCGAATATGAGTCATGAGTTGCGAACACCACTTAATGCGATTATCGGCTATAGCGAGATGTTGCAAGAAGATGCAGCTTTGCTGGGATTAGATGATTTTGAAGATGATCTCCAAAAAATTTATCGCTCTGGCAAGCATCTGCTGGATTTGATCAATGACATTTTAGATATGACCAAAATTGAAGCAGGCAAATTAGAAATTTATTACGATAATTTTGATGTGCCAATGCTGGTATGGGATGCAAGTCAAACAATTCAACCATTGTTACTCAAAAACAATAATCGTCTGGAGATAGAATGCGATCGGCAACTTGGGGAAATTCGGGCAGATATGACGCGCGTAAGACAAGTTCTCTTAAATGTTTTAAGTAATGCCTGTAAATTCACGAAATCAGGTGTAATTAAAATCCAAGTAACCCGCCAAAATTCGGTTCTAGGAGAAATTTTTTGCTTCAAGATTAGCGATACGGGAATAGGGATCAGTCCAGAAAATCTGCAAAAACTGTTTCAGCCATTTAACCAAGCTGATAGTTCCACGACGAGACAATATGGTGGAACAGGTTTAGGTCTTGCCATTAGTCATCGTCTTTGCCAAATGATGAGTGGTGATATTACTATTATCAGCGAATTGGGAATAGGCTCAACTTTTACAATTTGTTTACCAGTTGACTGCGAAAGCGCCTCTAAAAAACCGCCAAAACAAGTACAAAATCCTTCATCTAATTTATCAACATCGCCAAAATATCCACCACTGAAAACAGAGAAACCAGACAATTCGCATCAAAAGCATCCTTCCGTCTTAGTGATTGCTGGCGATTCGATACTACGTCAGTCTACTCATTCCTATCTCCAACATCTTGGAGTTTTCCTCTACTCATCTTCAAATGGGAAAGAGGGAATGCAATTAGTCTATCAAATTTTACCCGATGCCATTATCTTAGATATGCAAACACCCTCAATGAATGGGGTGGAAGTACTTAAGGAATTAAAGTCGCAACCTTTAACTTCTGGAATTCCAATTATTTTGCTGACCATTAATGATGAAAAACCTGAAAGCTTTGGGATTGGGGCAAATGAATTTTTGTTTAAGCCGATTGATCGCGATCGCCTAATTACGATCATTGGAAAATATCGGTCTGAGCAACAGTCAGCGCTTTCAGTGTTAGTGATCGAAGACGATCCTAATACTAGAGCAATGTTGAAGCGGATGCTGGAAAAAGAGCATTGTATTGTATCCGAAGCTCAGGATGGACATGATGCTTTAGAGGTAATGGCGCAGAACATTCCGCAATTAATTTTGCTCGATTTGATGATGCCCAATGTCGATGGTTTTGAATTTATGCATTTACTGAGGCTGCGACAAGACACTCCATCAATTCCGATAATCATCATTACCGCAAAGGATTTGACGAATGAAGACAGCAACCGTCTCAGTGGCTCGGTACAAAAAATCCTACAAAAACCTGATTATAGTTACCCTCAGCTACTGGAAGAAATTGTGCGCCGACTCTATAAATTAGGAGTCTTGGCAACCAATTAGAGTCACCGTGACTTGATATAGGGATTTGCAGCGCATAGCGAGGTAAATCCTTGATATTGGTCTTGTCTAATCTCTGGATTTTTTAGTTTTTAAATGAGCAAATGCTCATTTAAAAACTAAAAAATCCAACCCAGTAAAGTTTTCAAGTTTTCAGCTTGCCTACGGCAAGCTGAAAACTTGAAAACTTTACTGATGATTGCGATAAACTATTGGTTGTTTTCTAGCGCCCAAAGACTGTAGACCGCCATTTCTATGCCTAATACCAATATCACGATTCATCCCCGCGCCATCGTCCATCCCAATGCCAAGATTGGCGAAGGCACATCCATTGGAGCCGATGCCATTGTTGACGAATTTGTGAAGATCGGCGATCGCTGTGAGATTCGCGCTAGGGCAATCATCACTGGGCATACCAAGATTGGCAATGATAACCAAATAGGCTACGGGGCAATCGTTGGCTCTGAACCTCAGGACACTTCCTACAAAGGTGCAATTAGTTTTGTGGAAATCGGCGATCGCAATGTGTTGCGAGAGTACGTGACGGTCAATCGAGGTACGAAGGAAGGCTCAGCAACTAAAATCGGTAATGACAATTTATTTTTTACTGGTGCGCATATAGCCCATAACTGCTCGATCGGCGATCGCGTAATTTTAGTAAATAATGTGTTGTTGGCGGGTCATGTAGAAGTGCATGACTATGCCTTTATGGGTGGTGACTCAGTCGTGCATCAATTCACGCGCATCGGTTCCTATGCGATGATTCGCGGACAAACTCGCCTTGGGATGGATGTGCCGCCCTATTGCATGGCTGTTGACACAAATATGGTGTGTGGGCTAAATCGTCTTGGTCTACGTCGCAATGGTTTTGGACATGATCGCCGACGGACAATTCTCTCGGCATATGAAGTGATCTATAATTCCGCTCGCAATCGTACTCAAGCGATCGAATTTCTAGAGTCAGATCCCGAATTTGCTAACAATCCTGATATTCAATTATTCTGTAATTTTATTAAGAACAGCCGTCGCGGTATTTGTAAACTCTATGAGAAAGGCGCAAGCCGAGTCGAAGAAGATCGAGATTAGATGCACAATCATCTTAAAACAACGGTTCTAAGAATTGTCGTAGATACTTGCGATCGCATTCTCTATCCACAAATTAAGATTGCGATCGCACAGCATTGTTTTTTGTCCGATAGTCTGGTTCATTCGATTACCTCCAATAATCGCTATTCGGCATTTGTTGGATTGCCTCTAAAATTTGAGTTTTAATCATCGTTTTTTGAATAAGTTAGAGTAAAAAATCGCTTCTTCTAACCACAAATTAATCCAAACATCATGGATTTTCTATGACCTTTTCCAGTTTTGGCAAAATCGGCGGTAAATTCCTATGAATTGTTTGCCAAACGATAGACAGGTTTACTTGAAAATACTCATGTGCCATTATGTTTCGCATATCACTCATTTTGCGCCAAGGGATTGTTGGATGAAGTAATTGAATTTCTTCGGGTATGTTAGCGGATGCTTCACCGATAATCACGAAGTTATACAGCACGGATTGGACAACCATCTTGTTTTTGCTAAATTCTTCAAAAGTCATCCCTTGCGTAAATTGCTCGATATCTTGAACGGCTTGCAAAATATCTGTGATTCTTAGCTGCCAATCTCTAGAGGGCATAGATCACATCCTTGAGTACTGGTTCTCTTAAATGCTCTTTCAATGATTCTTCCATTCCTAAGTCGATTTTACAATGGAATAGATCTTCAAGAAAATATTGCACTTCAAACAGTTCAAAGAATGAAGGTTCGTTAACAAATTCAACTAAAAAGTCAATATCACTATCGGGTCTTGCTTCATCTCTTGCTACAGAACCAAATAGTCGTAAAGATTTTACGCCTAATCTGTTTAGTTCATGGCGATGCATGGAGAGCGTTTGCATAACGTCTGAACGAGCGAGTGATTTTATTTTTTGTTCAATAGGTTGAGGCATAGGTTTAGAGGAGCGCTATTCGGCATTTGTTTGATTGCTTCTAAAATTTGAGTTTTAATCATAGTTTTTTTTAATAAGCTAGAGTAGGGAGATCGCCTCTTCTAACCACAAATTAAACACAAAGCCTCTAATAGTTTATATTTATTTTGGAACTGTAGTAATGAAGAAACTTAGAAAGAGTCAAGAAAATTTTCCCAGTTCTCATTTGCAATCGATTGATCGTAGTCGTCATAATGCATGGTATTAGTGTCAGGAAATATATGCTCCATATCATTAGAATCTAGAGAATTTATATACTCAAACTCAGTTTTTGATTTTTCTAATTCTTCTTTTATTCTTTCATACGCTTTCTTACTTCCGTCACCTAACAAACGTCTTAAGCGTTGATCGTTAGAATCTCCCAATATCTGCGCTTCCAATATTCCAGAGCTAATATAACTAGAGGTAGAAGGATCTCGCGCTATAAATTCAATTACTGACCTGCCCCAAAAGCTTTCTACTAAAGGATCTAGTAATTCTAGTGAATAATTTAGAGTTAATTTATCTAGATTTTCAGCATTTGGCATTGAAAAGTGTACAATTTGGTTTCTTAGCTTACCAAATTCAATGTACTGAGCAGTCTGACTAATTTTAATTCCAGCAGTTTCCAATAATTTATTGGGTAAGTCTTTATATGACCAAGTATACCCACTCTCTATCAAATCAGTCAGTGTAAGAGGTTCTGTGCTGGCATCTGATTTGGGTAATCTAGAAAAAATTAGGAGAAGATCTTCTTGAGCTATTCTGGCTTTTAGTAAAATTTCTGCTGCATGGGCTGCATGAACTACACACATTGGAGTGTGTCCTTGTAAAGCTTCAATAAATGCACTTCGGAACAAAAGCATCCCGATTCGGCGCATATTTTTTGGGACATCTTTTATATCCATCTAAATTTTTTCCCAGAAGTCAACATTGAGTATATCGTCAATATCTCGGCTAAACTGCCATATTTTAGGGAAATTTACAGATTTATAATCTGGATGAGCCTTCACAACCTTTAGCACATCGTCAAAAGCCTTTTGGAATAACTCAGGACTATTGATATAGCTTTTTAAACTTGGAGACTGTTCGAGAAATATCTTGGATATCGTTGCGAGTCATCACAATTGTGACAACCCACCCCGCATAGTCATACTCACTCTTAACATAGCAACGCTTGAGAATATGCTCAATGAGTGTAGTCAATCTTCGCTTGAGTTCGCATCACGCCTATCTCTACCCGCCAAACCTTCTAACTCCTCAATTAAGTTTTCTACATCTAGATTTTGAAAATCACCAGCTATTAATTTTGCGATCGCCTTTTCTAACCACAAATTCAGATCGCGATCACACAGCGTAGTTTTTTGTTCGATAGTCTGGAGCATAGGTTTAGGCGATGCGATACAGCATTTATCAAGTATATCCCAAAGAACAAGGGGCTTAAGCCCCTTGCCTGACTTTAATTACTCGATACCATCAAGAGGTGCAAAGCCTTGACGCTGAGTGTTTTCGGTGATAGACCTTGGCTCTAAGAACTGCAATAGATAATCGCGTCCGCCAGCCTTGGAACCGATACCGCTTAACTTGAAACCACCGAAGGGATGGCGATCTACCAATGCGCCTGTGATGCCGCGATTGATGTAGAGATTGCCAACTTCAAACTCGCGATAGGCACGTTCGATATGGGAAGGAGTGCGCGAATATAAGCCACCAGTGAGCGCGAAGTTTGTACCATTCGCGATCGCTAAAGCCTCATCAAAACTCTGTGCTTTGATTACCGCCAGTACGGGACCAAAGATTTCCTCTTGGGCGATCGCACTATCAGGATCGACATCGCCAAAAATCGTTGGTGGTACATAGAATCCATGATTGGGAACTTCACCTTCAAAGGCGAGTGTCGCGGTTTCTTTACCTTTGGCGATGTAGTTGAGAATGTTCTGCTGGGCGGCTTCATCGATAACGGCGCTGAATTTGGTATCAGGGAGATGGGCTTCACCAACTTTTAGCGATCGCGTTGCTTCCACCAGACGCTCCATGAAGTTATCGTATACAGGCGCGAGGACGATCGCTCTGGAACAAGCGGAACATTTCTGACCAGCGAAACCAAAGGCGGAATTCATTACACCCACTACGGCTTGATCGAGGTCGGCGCTCTCATCGATGATGATGCCATTTTTGCCGCCCATTTCGGCGATGACACGCTTCATGTGTTTCTGTTTAGGACGCAAAATGGAAGCTTCGGTGACGATTTGACAGCCAACTTGTTGCGAACCTGTGAAGGCGATCAGATGCACATCGGGATGTTTGACTAAGTGCGCA
This sequence comes from Pseudanabaena sp. BC1403, assembly GCF_002914585.1. Classification (NCBI taxonomy): domain Bacteria; kingdom Bacillati; phylum Cyanobacteriota; class Cyanophyceae; order Pseudanabaenales; family Pseudanabaenaceae; genus Pseudanabaena; species Pseudanabaena sp. BC1403. The sequence goes on along the minus strand of NZ_PDDM01000026.1, from coordinate 61,944 downwards.
CCAACGGTGGAACCGATCGCAGGCAAGAAGTTAAATACACCTGTGGGCAAGCCTGCGGCTTGGAGAACTTCCGCAATTTTTGCGCCAATTACGGAGGACTGTTCGGCGGGCTTGAGAATGACGGTATTACCTGCGGCGATCGCGGCTACACTCATGCCTAATGCGATCGCAAAGGGAAAGTTCCAAGGCGAAATTACTACCACCACGCCACGAGGTTGATAGATGTAAGTATTATCTTCCCCAGGAATATTGCGCTGTACACCCGATTCGAGGCGTTCCATTTCTTTAGCATAGTAGCGACAGAAATCGATCGCTTCAGAAACTTCGCCATCACCTTCGCGGATCGGTTTGGCAACTTCCCAACAAATCCATGCAATCAATTCTTCGCGCTTCTCTTCCATGATGTCCGCAGCTTTACGGAGAATATCACCTCGTTCTTTAGCGCTTAGTTTCTTCCATGACGCAAAGGCGGATTTTGCTGACTTCACGGCGGCTTCGGCTTGGTCGATGCTGGCTAGCCCGATTTTGCCGACTACTTGCGAAGAGTTAGCGGGATTAACGGATTCGATATAGGTTTCCGTTTCTATAACTTGACCATTGATGATCGGCAAATAGGTTTTACCAAGTTGGCGGCGAACCTGTTGTAAAGCAGTTTGGGCAGCTTCTCGCTCTTCATTAATCGCATAGTCGCGATCGCTAGAATTCACGAAATTGTCAAACACATTTTGAACAGGTGCGCCGTTGTAATTCAAATCGCGATCGGTCTTGACGGGAGCCGCAATCAATTTATTAATATCGCTACTTTCACCACTAATTCTCAAAAAGGAACTATTAGCAGTGTTTTCCAACAAACGGCGAATCAAATAAGACATCCCTGGGATGAGATCACCAAAGGGGCAGTACACGCGCACACGATAACCCATATCCGCGATCGCCTTGGCAAATTTGTCACCCATGCCATAGAGACATTGAGCTTCAAAGGCGCGACTGGGGATATTTAGGGTTTGGACGATCGCGATCGCCTTAGCGAGAGAACGTGCGTTATGGCTGCCAATCGCCGCATAGAGATATTGATGATTTTCCAGTAAAATCTGAATCAAGCGCTCATAGTTGGCATCAGTGGAAACCTTGTCAGAGAATACTGGCAAAGCCCAACCCTGTTGATAGGAACGAATGGTTTCACGATCCCAATATGCGCCTTTAACTAGACGAACAGTGACAGGCTTACCGCGTTGTTTTGCCCATTCGACTAGTTCTAATAAATCCTGTTCGCTATCGCGGAGATAGCCTTGGATGGTGATACCAACATCGGTGCGATCGCGAAATTCTGGTTCCGTTAGAACTTGTTTGAGAATTTGCAATGTCAGTGATTTGAACTCATACTGCTCCATGTCAAAATGGATGCCACAGCCTAAAGCTTGCGCCTTACGCAATAGGACTCTAGCGGGTTCACTGACTTTCTCCGTAGTTTTAATGGGATCAAGTGGATCAAACTGCGAATAGAAAGCACTAAGCTTTACAGAAACCTGAACGCGCTTCAGTTCTTCACTATCGGCTCTATCAATCTGATCGATCAAACCCCAATTCTTCGCCTTGTTAGACAAATCTTCCATCATGCCGATGTAGCGATTTAGATATTCACCCGCCTCTACTTCGCTAATGACTGCCTCACCAAGCAAGTCCATCGTAAAGCCAAAGCGATCGCGTCTTAGTTTCTCAATCGATTTGGTTGCTTCGCCCAAATTTTCACCGCAAATATAGCGCTTAGCGAGAGTTCCCACGGCAGTCGAGAGGGTTGTTGCCGCCGCCGTAGCCGTAATCGAGTTGCGATTGTCGGTACTGAAATTTAACAAGGCTCGTAAAGCGGGAACTTCGACAGCATCGCTGGTGAGATATTCTTGCATATGCCTTGCAATCTCAGCTTTGCTCTGTAATGCTGGCAAGCAATCGATCAATCTAAATAATTGCACCCGCAAGCCTTCATTTTCCATCGTCCAAGCCATCAGCTTGTCATCAAGGCGCAAATCATCTTTAAGTTGCGATAGTTTTGCCCAAATTGAACTTTTTTCAGTTCCACTTAAAATCTTCTTAGCTATCTCCTGCGTTTTCGCTTCATACCTAGAGATATCTAGAGAACTTTCAAACTTGCTATTTGCTTGCTGCGTTTGGCTAACCACGACTTTAACTCATAATCCTTTTAATCATTTAGTATAGCTAGTAACCATCCTCTACTTATTTGCCGCTTTGGTAGTTTGGGTTGCAAATCTAGGGGCGGTGATTGTTGCTATTTATAGGTTGTCAGCGATCGCTATAGGCTAAAATTTCATGTCAATTGTAGACAAGTCATGACAAAACTATTTATGCAATAGCGCCAGCAGATTTGCTGCTAGAAATTATATAGACCTGTAATTTATTTATTCTGCACAGGTATTTAATCAAAAAATTAATCAAAAAAAATTGATGATAATTGTTTGAGTCAGATATTTTGAGTCATGTGTAGAAATTATAACGAAATCAGCTTTCCATAGTTATTGCTTCTATAATTCATATATCGATGTATATCAATATAAATCGACTGTCGGCAAGATCTTTGAAACCCGACTGACCATGTAATTAGGAGTAAATCATGGATACGGTCAAAATTGAAATTTTGGGCACAGGCTGTAAAAAATGCCAACAGCTAGAGGCAAATGCGAAACAAGCTATGGCAAATCTCAATCTCACTGCTGAAGTTTCTCATATTACCGATCCTGTGGAAATTGCCATGCGTGGCGTGATGTCTACCCCAGCAATGGCGATTAATGGCAAGGTTGTCAGCAAAGGTCAAGTAATCAGTACAGACCAAATTCAACCGTTATTACAACGCTAAAGGGATAACGTCATGTTCGATCCCTTTTATCCCTTTGACTGGTTAGCAAATCAGATTGTCACAAAACTTTTTGGACTAGAAATCGCCTCTCATTTAGGATCGAGCTTACATTTCTTCCTTTACGATGTGCCGAAAGTTTTAACATTGCTAATTGTGATTAGCTTTATTGTTGGCACATTTCAGAGTTTTTTAGAACCAGAACGAGTTCGTTCTTTGTTAGAAGGCAAACGTACTTTCGCAGGAAATGTCTTGGCTGCAATGGTAGGAATCATCACGCCATTCTGTTCTTGCTCGGCAGTTCCTTTGTTTATTGGATTCTTAGAAGCAGGTGTTCCGTTAGGCGTGACTTTCTCCTATCTGATGGCAGCACCAATGGTCAATGAAGTCGCTGTAATCTTGCTATGGGGACTATTTGGGCTTAAAGTGACGCTGATTTATATTAGCTTTGGTGTGGGCTTAGCGATCGCATCAGGATATATCATTGGACTTCTCAAATTAGAAAAATGGGTAGAACCATTTGTATGGGAACTGCAAAGATCCCGTCAAGGGAGTAGTCCCGATGATGAAGACAACATCGAAACTGTCCTGACTTGGAAGCAAAGATTTGCGCAAGGCAGATATCAATCCAGCGAAATTGTGCGAACAGTTTGGCTTTATGTTGTGCTTGGAATTGCGATCGGGGCAGGGATTCATGGTTATGTACCGACCGATTTTATTGTCAAATATGCAGGTGTGCATAATCCTCTAGCTGTCCCACTTGCAGTAGTTTTAGGCGTACCACTCTATGCAAATATTGCGGGTGTGATGCCAATTACTGAAGCTTTAGTTAATAAAGGAATGCCAATGGGTACAGTATTAGCTTTCACAATGGCTGTTACCGCGCTTTCTCTTCCTGAAATAGTAATTCTCAAAAAAGTTTTAAGACCTCAGCTCTTAGCTGTATTTATTGGGCTAATGACGGTTGGCATTATCAGCATCGGTTACATCTTCAACGCTCTGTTACTGTAAAAACATCCCTTGATGCCTAACGCCTTCTGAATTTCCAATTATTAGATTTTTCAGCACCTACGGTGCTGAAAAATCTAATAATTGGTTTCATAACCCAGAACCATCTAGCTGATTTTGGCTAGCTGTGGTAGCATCTGATATAAGTTCGCTGGACAGTAATGGCAAAAGTCCTTGTACTAAACGCATCCTATGAACCGCTGAACATCACAAATTGGCAGCGAGCTATTGTGTTGGTCATAAAAGGTAAAGCAGAACAAGTGGAACATAATGGCAGGATGATTTACCCTGGAATGCCACTGCCCACAGTGATCCGAATGTTGCAATATATCAGCATTCCCTATAAAGAAATCCCCCTCACTCGTCGTAATATTCTCCATCGCGACTCCCATTCCTGTCAGTACTGTGGACATACGGGCGATGACCTGACACTGGATCACGTCATGCCGCGATCGCGTGGTGGCGGTGACAGCTGGGACAATATTATTACCGCCTGTGTACGCTGCAACGTCAAAAAAGGCAACCGTACACCCAAAGAAGCTTCTATGCCATTAAAGAAGCAACCACGCCGCCCCCACAGTGGCTTGCATTTCGAGGTAACAAAATACTTGAGATCAGGAAATCATGACGAATGGCAGAAATATATTATTAATTAGTCTTATAGCTATTACAGCACTTTGCGCTCAAACCAAAAAGATAGTTGCGGTGCTTCGCGCCGCAACTATCTTTTTGGTTTAAATAGCTATAAAAGCTTGATTTGTATACCTTTGGGACTAGTTTTTTGCTTTTGTTTGCAGACCAAAGCGCTGTAAACTTTAGAAAATATAAAGTTACTTAAATAACATTTTATAAATAATGACCAAAAATGTATGGATATTTCCTGGGCAAGGCTCTCAGGCAGTGGGTATGGGTTTAGACCTTGCGGAAATAGGCAAGGATAAATTTGACAAGGCGGAGAAAATTTTAGGTTGGTCGATTTTAGATAAATCACAGACTGATGCCACAGAACTAGCTAAAACCGAATTTACCCAGCCTTGCCTGTATGTGATTTCAGCCATTCTTTCTGATGTACTAAAGGCTAAAGGTGCAAAACCTGATGCGGTGACAGGGCATAGCTTGGGCGAATATAGTGCGCTTTATTGTGCAGGTGTTGTGGATTTTGCGACAGGTTTAGAACTAGTAAAACAGCGATCGCTCTTGATGTCTGAAGCAAGTGGTGGCGCGATGACTGCTTTACTTGGATTTGATCGCCATCAATTAGAAGCTGCGATCGCTCAAACCGCAGATGTCATTTTGGCTAATGATAATAGTAATGATCAAGTGGTAATTTCAGGCACGGAAGCCGCAATCAAGTCGATCTGCGAACAGGTCAAGTCTAGGAGGGCAATCCCTTTGAAAGTGAGTGGAGCTTTCCATTCACCACTTATGGCAGAAGCTGCTACGCAATTTGCAGTCACTCTGGAAAAGACAATCTTTAATGATGCGGAGATGCCTGTTATTTCTAATGTAGCGCCAGACGACGCTACAACATCAGGACAAGTTATCCGCGAGCATCTTGCTCAACAAATGACTTCCCCAGTACGTTGGCGCGAGATCTGTTTATATCTGGCTGCTCAAGGTTATGAGACAGCGATCGAAGTTGGTTCAGGCAAAGTTTTAACTGGGCTAGTTAGGAAATCAGCCCCAAGCCTTGCGCTCGTGAATGTTAGTACATTGGAACAAGCGATCGCTTTTTAGATAATTAAAGCAATTTAGAACAAATCAAAATCCAAGAATTGATTGGCGGCGCTCCACGCCGCCAATCAGCCCCAATATAGAAGGGGCGCTTTGCGCCCCTTCTATATTGGGGCTGCCAGTAATGTCGCGATCGCCTCAGCTTCTAGAGGCTTAAACAGATAATATCCTTGCCCTGCCTGACAATTATAATTTTTTAGCCGCTCTAACTGCTCAGCAGTTTCCACACCTTCTGCAACTACATTTAAGCCCAAATTTATTCCCAAAACAATAATCGCTTTCACGATTTCACCATCTTCTAGATTATGGTCGAGTCGGTTGATAAATGATTGATCGATCTTGAGGGTATGAATTGGAAATCGATGCAAATAGCTTAACGAAGAATATCCTGTACCAAAATCATCAATGCAAGTTTGAATATTACGTTCACTTAATTCGCCTAAAATTTGCGCTGCTAAAGAAGTCTTTTCGATTAATATACTTTCAGTAATCTCTATCTTCAAATTATGATTATTGAGATTCGCTTGTTTAAGAATATTCTCAATTTCGCTAGTCAAGTTAGGCTTAGTAAATTGTTTCGCAGATAAATTAACATTCATAGTTAGATTCATCGCGATCGGGAACTGCTCTTGCCATGCGCGTAGACGAGTGCAAGCCTCCTGCAATACCCAAAAATCAATTGCCACAATTAGGCCAGCATCTTCCGCTATGGCAATAAAGTCTTTAGGATATAGCAAGCCTTGTTCAGGATGTTGCCAACGAACAAGAGCTTCAAATCCCAATATTTGTCGTGATTGCAAGCAGACAATTGGCTGGTAATGTACTCGCAATTCGTAGCGTTCAATGGCTCGACGCAACTCATTTTCTATCCGTAGTTTTTTCAGCGCCTCGGTATGCATCACAGGATTAAATATTTCATAGCGATCGCGTCCCTGTTCCTTAGCTCGATACATGGCAGTATCAGCATCCCGTAGCAACTGGTCTGGTTGAGTATAATCAGCAGAATTTAGAGCAATTCCAATACTTGTACTAATAAATATTTCATTGCCATCAAGCATGACTGGCACTTGCAATGACTCCTTAATCCTGTGCACGACCTCAATTACATCATTAAGATGTTCGATTTCTTCAAGGAGCATCACAAATTCATCTCCACCTAGTCTTGCAACTGTATCGCCCCCACGTAGACAGCCAACCAGACGTTTTGCCACAATTTTTAATAACTGATCGCCTGCTAAATGTCCGAGACTATCGTTGATGATCTTAAATCGATCTAAATCAAAAAAGAGAACCGCAAACAGCTCGGGGAGATCGGCCGAATTTAGGTATAAGCGCCGATTAGATAGCTGTAAAGCATGGTTAAGGCGATCTAGAAATAAAGCACGGTTTGGTAAGCCTGTCAAAGAATCATGCAAAGCATCATGACGCAGTTGCGCTTCCATCTTTTTACGCTCTAATAGCTCTGATTGGGCATTTTGATAGAGATCAGATTGATGGATCGCGATCGCACATTGATCGGAGATCGCCTTAACTAGCGATAGTTCGTTTTCAGACCAAATACGATCGCGATCGCACTGATATAGGCTAATCCCACCTAAATAAGTTTGTTGATAAACAAGAGAGGTCATCAAAAGAGAATGGATACTATATTGTTCTGCTAACTCTCTTAGTTCTTCTGGCAAATCTTTGCTAACTTGATAGACTGAGATTTGCGTTCCTTGAACCAAATCATCATGATAATGCTCATAAAAACCACAGGATAGCCCAATCACTGATTCTCTAATCTCAAAGTTGTTTTTACTGGTATAACAAACTCGCATTCTCTTCAAAGTATCTGGCTGAAAGATCAGACAATGAGTCACTTGTAAGGCTTCATGTAATAAATCTGCCGTTGTTTGTAGAACATCTTCTAAAACTAGAGTTTCTCTCATTGCTTGGACAATGCGATTAATAATTGTCTCTCGCCATGCTTGCTGCTCAATTTGCGCGATCGCATTTTTCTGTTGTTGGCGCAATGAGAACTCTTGCAGAGCACGTTGTAAAACACTAGGCAACCGAAATAATCGATCTTTCAGTACATAATCAGTCATCCCTGATTTGATACATTCAACGGCAGCTTCCTCGCCTAAACTACCCGTAATTAAAATAAATGGAATATCCTGACCTGATTGTTTTAGAAAGTTAAAAGCTTGCAACCCATTAAAACTTGGCAGACGATAGTCAGACAAAACTACATCGTAAATATCATCTTGTAAGTATTTTTGGCATCCGATCGCTGTAGCAGTAATGTCATAGGTAAAATCTAAGCCTGCTGATTCCAGAGCTAATATTGTCAGCTCTACATCGGCATCAACATCTTCAATAATCAAAATATGCAGCGATCGCTGCTTTTCTGGCTTTTCAGATTCTCTCAGCTCTGACATCAATTTTCCCATGGTTTACAGATGCAAAGATATAGGTTTTGAGTTTTTGCATATAATCATTCCCATCTGCCTGAAATTAATCACTTGGGGAGTCAATGCACTGTATTTACTAAAGTATATCTGAAAAAAATACATAAACTATAGCTATTGCCACTTTATACTGAGTCTCAAAATGTCGTTGTCATTTTGAGACTCCAAAAACCTAATACCAATTCATAGAAGCAGCAATTCTCATTATGAAACCAATTTTTATGTTTCCAGCGCCTTCGGCGCTGGAAACATAAAAATTGGTTGTTTGAAAGCCCGCCGTTGGCAGGCGTTCAAACAACCAATTTTTATAATGAGAACTGCTGTCATAGAAGTGTAACTAATACCAAATCCGATTTATATAGTTTAGAGTGGCGGCGCTTTGCGCCGCCACTCTAAACTATATTTTTTACAATTTATCTACATATAAAGAATACTTCAAAGCAAATCTATGCAATGAATTTAAGCTTTAACCTTGCAATTTATTGCATATCTAACTAATCAATTGGCGGTAACTGATTTAGCATCATCCAGTAAAAGCCTACCTGTTGTGATATCTCTACAAACTGCTGAAAGTCTAAAGGCTTAACAATATAACTATTGACACCTAAGTCATAACAAGCTTTTAAGTCTCGGTTTTCAGCCGAGGAAGTCATGACGACAACAACAAGATTGCGCGTGCGAGGCGAACTGCGAATCATCTCTAATACTTGAATTCCATCTATTTTTGGTAGTTTTAAGTCTAAAAGTATTAGGCGTGGGAGTGGGTGAATCGGTAGTTCACCATCACGCCCAAATAGATAATGAATTGCCTGTTCTCCGTCTGACACTACGTCTATTTTATTGACAAAGTTGTGACTATCCAAGGCAATCTGGATTAACTCAACATCATTAGGATCATCCTCAACAAGCAGGATTTGGGTGGGTTCCATTTATTTAGACCATAATAATTCATAGAACTGCGTAGCACTTTACGCTACACAGTTCTATAGTTTTATAAAGAAAGTTGCGCCTTGATCGGGATATCCTTCTGCCCAAATCGAGCCTCCATGACGTTGGACAATCCGTTGAACGATCGCTAAGCCAATACCAGTACCTTCAAACTCCTTGTCATTATGCAATCTTTGAAAAGCACCAAAGAGTTTGTCTGCATATTCCATTTGAAAGCCCACGCCATTATCTCTAATTCTAATGGTCTGATCTGGCAAACTATCAATTTTTATGTAGGGTTGGGGCTGGTTACGACTAAATTTAACAGCATTTCCAAGCAGATTACGAAAAACTTGTTGTAAAAGAGTGCGATCGCCAACTGTAATTGGTAGGTCGCCGATCTCAAATTCAACTAACGGATTATGGCTTGGGTCAGTACGAATGACCTCGATCGCTTCATCGACCAAATCTCGAATTGATATCTGTCTAGACTCTAATGGTCTTCGTCCGTAACGAGAGAGCATAAGCAGCCCATCGATTAGATGCCCCATCTTTTGGCTACTCTTCTCAATCACCTGCAAATAGTGATTAACTTTCGGATCATTCAAAGCTTCGTGGGCTTTCAGTCGTTGTTGTAAAGCATTAACAAAGCCATTCATATGACGCAATGGTGCACGCAAATCATGGGAGACAGAATAACTAAAGGATTCCAATTCGCGGTTGATATTGGCTAACTGATTTGCCGTACGCAAAATCTTGGCTTCAGCGAGCTTGCGATCGCTAATATCCATCGCCGTACCAATAATGTGCGTTAACTGCCCTGATATGTCATAGATCATTTCACCGCGAGCCATCACATAGATCAATGTGCCATCTGGTTGTAACAAGCGATGTTCAAGATCGTAGGATTGAGCTGAGCTAATTGCATTTTGTACGGTTTGGTTAACAAGCTCCCAATCTTCTGGATGGATATATGGTTTCAATTCGTCATAGCTTGGCGGCTCTGGTCTAGGCTCAAGCCCATAAATATGAAAAATTTCATCTGACCATGTGAGTTTGCCAGTATTTATTTCAAATTCCCAACTACCGACCTTACCAATACGCTGTGCGACTTTGAGATGAGTATCACTTTTTATAAGCAGCTCTTCAGCTTGTTTGCGATCGGTAATATCAAAATTAATACCGATCATCCTCTTTGGTTCATTCTCACCGTTTCGCTGCACTAGACCATAGGCTTTAAGATAGCGAATGCTTCCATCAGATAGCAAGATCCTATATTCTGGTTCATAGTCTTTTTTCCCATTTAAAGCTAGATGCACTTCGTTCTTAGTAAATTCAAGATCGCTAGGATGTATACAACTTTCCCAAGCTAAATAAATATCGGTACATTGATCAGGGTTAACACCATAAAGTTCATAAATGCGATCATCCCAATAAAAGCGATTTTGAGCAATATCCCATTCCCAAATACCGATTGCGGCTGATTTTATGGCTAGAGTTAGGCGATCGGTGAGATTTTGGAGTTGCTGCTCAGCTTGCTTGCGATCGGTAATATCACGAACAATCACTAATAGCGTATCTTTTCCGTAGGGTGAAATCCTTACCTCTTCGTATACAGTTTTACCAAACTTAGTTAGTTGATGCTCGTAGATCTCCACCTCTCCTGTAGCGATCACCTTCTTATACAGTTGCAATTGTATAGCCAGATCTTCTGGCGGTAAAACTTCAGAAACATGCTGTTGGATGGGGATGTATTTTGACTTGTCATGAGTTGAAGGAATAATACACTGGACACAAGTACCATCAGGCTTTAAGAGAAGTAGCAGATCTGGGAGAGCCTTGATAATATTCAGGTTGCGGGCTTCACTTTGGTGTAAGTCAGCAGTTCTTTGCTCAATTCTTATTTCCAGCTCGTCATTGAGTTTCTGGAGAGCAGTTTCAGCATTTTTTAGCGCAGTGACATCTCTTCCAGCCGACTGGATTTCAATTAGTTGTCCTCGATCATCAAAAATCCCCTGATTAATCCACTGTGTAAACACGATCTGTCCATCCGCCCATTGGTTATGATTTTCACCAAAAAATTTAGGGTTGACTAAGCTTAGTTTCGATATTTTTTGTAATGTATTTTGCAGCTCATCGGGAGAAGAGAGGTCGATCCATTTTAGACCGATGACCTGATCGAGCGTCATTCCCAAGGCACGACAGAAGGACTCATTGGCAAAGATAATAGTTGTGTCAGGTTGCGATCGCAGCACAAAATCTAATTGAGTTTGTACAACTTGACGATAGCGATTTTCACTTTCGCCCAAAGCTTGTTCAATCTGCTTTTGTTTTGCTTCAGCACACTTGCGATCGCTAATATCTTGTACAGTTGCGATAAAAAAATCAATTGTGCGATCTTCTTTGCGTAAACATTTGACATCAATGGAAGCATAAATGACGCTGCCATCTTTACGAATAAATCGCTTATCCATGACATAGCCTTCAGTCTCTGCCCGCATTACCCTTTCAAATTCGGCAATATCTTGATCGAGATCGTCAGGATGAGTTATTTCTGTCCAAGTGATTTGAGGTAATTCTTCTCGCGAATAGCCTAAAATTTCGCACAGGCGATCGTTAAACTTTAGCCAACGCTTAGTTTCTGGCGAAATAAGTGCCATGCCAATAAAGGGCAAATCGTAGAACAATCTCAGAATTGCTTCGTTGAGTTTGGTTTCATCGAGATTATCCATGTTTAGACCATGCAAACTGGCTGAGTCATATATGTAGCATAGCTAAAAAAAAAGATGCGGCGTAAAACGCCACATCTTTTTTTAGCTCTTGACAAATTGTTTCTCAATTAATCTTGTCAAACTATTAGTCCAATGTTGAGCCAAATCAAGGGTTTCCGCTTCTACCATTACCCGCATCAACGGCTCAGTGCCCGAAGCACGCACCAAAATCCGACCCCGATCGCCTAAATCTTGTTCGGCTAGGGTGATCGCCTGTACTAGAGCATCACAGGTCTGCCAATTGCGGCGCAGTTCACGATCTTCTACACGCACATTTTTAAGCAACTGTGGATAAGGATGAAAGCTTTGATCCATTAATTCAGACAAAGGAGCTTTTTGTTTGGCAAGAGCAGCAAGATGCAGCGCCGCCAATAGACCATCACCACTAACCGCATAGTGACGACAGAGAACATGCCCTGACTGCTCACCGCCGAGCATTGCACCTGAGCGCACCATTTCCGCATGAACATATTGATCGCCCACATCGGTGCGTACCAAATTGCCACCAAGCTTTTGCCATGCGCGTTCAAAGCCAAGATTTGCCATTACAGTTGTGACGATCGCACTGTTGGGCAGTTGATTATTTTCCATTAGCTCCTGTCCCCATAGGTACAGGATATAGTCACCATCAACCACACGCCCATTACTATCGACCGCCAACACACGATCGGCATCACCATCAAAGGCAAAGCCGATATCGGCATGATGTTCTTTCACTGCTGATCGTAATGGTTCGAGGTGAGTAGAGCCACAATTAACATTAATGCGATCGCCATCAGCCTCTTGGTGCAAGCAAATTACTTCTGCGCCCAAGTTGCGAAATACTTCTAGCGATACACGGGTAGCAGAACCCCATGCGAGATCCAAAACTACTTTTAAACCACTTAAATCTGTAGCGATCGAGGATTGCAAAGACTCTTGATAATCAGCTATTAAATGCGATTTTTCGTGATATTTACCCCAATCTGTCGAGGAGTTAGCTAGATCAGCATGGAGGCGCGATTCTAAAAGTTTCTCGATCGACTGCTGAGTTTCACCACTGAGTTTGGCTCCATTGGTCCCAAAAAATTTAATTCCGTTATCTTCAGGCGGATTATGGCTAGCGGAAATCATCACACCACCAAAGATTTCAGGGGAATTCGCAGTCAGGTAAGCGATCGCAGGTGTAGGACATAACCCAATATGCCAAACATCCCAACCTGCCGCAGTCAAACCAGCGGAAATAGCTGACGAGAGCATATCGCCCGATGTCCGAGAATCTTGCCCGATCGCAATTACATTGGCTCTATTAGCTCGCTCAAGCGCAACCTGCTCTTTTAAAATTTTTCCTGCGCTAATCCCAACTTCTAATGCCAATGGAGCTGTCAAAAAACTTCCAACATGGCCACGAATACCATCTGTCCCAAACAATTTCATAAATTAAACTCCACACACCAGAAAGTATTAAATACCAAAACACAAAATGGCTACACCATTTTGTGTTTTTAAAACCCTTATAGGGTTTGTTTTTTTAATCCACAGAAGTGTCGTCACTCTTTTGTAAATTGGTATAAAAAATAAGATGGCTCACTATAGTGAGCCATCTTATTAGAAAAATTACGCTGCGACTGCAAATTTTGGGCGTTGGGCTACAACTTCATCGATTAACCCATAATTTTTAGCTTCATCAGGAGCCATGAAGAAATCGCGATCGGTATCTTCAGCAATGCGCTCAATTGGCTGTCCTGTATGAAAAGCCATCAGCTCATTAAGTCGATTTTTATGATACAGAATCTCCTTTGCTTGGATTTCGATATCTGTCGCTTGACCTTGTGCGCCACCAAGAGGTTGGTGAATCATGATGCGGGTATGGGGCAAAGAAAGCCTCTTACCCTTTGCCCCACCTGTGAGCAAAAAAGCCCCCATACTTGCCGCTAAGCCAACGCAGATTGTGGAAACATCAGGGCGAATGTGCTGCATCGTATCGTAAATTGCCATGCCTGCGGTTACAGAACCACCAGGGGAATTGATATACAAGAAAATATCTTTTTCGGGATCATCGGCTTCGAGAAAAAGCAACTGAGCAACGATGATATTAGAAATACTGTCGTCAACTTGTTGCCCTAAAAATACGATCCGCTCCCGCAGTAGACGAGAAAAAATGTCAAAGGCTCTTTCGCCACGACCAGACTGTTCGATTACGGTGGGGATCATAGTTTATCTTTACGGTTTACTCTCATCATATTGTACTGATATGTCATAAAAGCTAACCGTTGTCTCTATTCGGATTTCACCCCGAGACCATCATGCTTTGTAACCAATCAAATCAATAAAGTATTTGTAAGCGTTGCTTTGCAACGCTTACAAATACTTTATTGGTTCTTATTACAGCGCAAAGCGCTGTAATTTAGTCATGGCGATCGCGATAGATTGCTCTAGAAGTACGATTTTGAGCATTGGTCAAACGCACTGCTTCTTTACGGCTTAAATCACCATCACTAAGATAGGCACGCCGTTGGGCGGCAATCTTCGCCTCTCTTGTTTCCAATTTTTTATATTCTTGCTGGCTGATTGTGCCTTGCTGCACACCTTTATAGATCCGCTCTTGTTGATTGACTTGGCGATCGTGGATTTCTCCTGCTGAAGCTGAGCTTGGATTGAGAAGTGCGATCGTGCCGACTAGAGAGGTAGCTGCAAGAATGGGCAAAATTAAGCTTTTCATGATGTCACCTTTAAGTTTTTGGGTTGAATTAATGGTTTAACGATTTACGCTGGTTTAGACATTTACATCTAGTCAAAAGGTTCAAACCAAAAGATAAAACCCAGAAGCTAGAGGCGGCGCTTCGCGCCGCCTCTAGCTTCTGGGTTTTATCGGCTCATAGAGCCTTGCAGATTGATCTAATTCACTCTCAGAAACCATTTAAGAATTACTTCTTGCGTTCAAAAGTCCTAAGAGATCCCCCTCAATCCCCCTTAAAAAGGGGGAAGAATTAAATTCTCCCCCCTTTTTTAAGGGGGGCTGGGGGGGATCTAGACAATTCTTAAATGGTTTCTCAGTCATTAGTTAGTATTGCTTTTGGTTTAATTGCTTCTGAGAACGTGATTATAGTTGTTTCCACAGTATTCAAATGCTAAAGCGATCGCCCTAAAATATCCCCACAGATCCTTTAAACTGGAATAACTCTAAGATTTTCTGTACATTTTCAAAGCTAATGCCAAGTCCGACCCATTTACCCGAAGCTATCGATCGCATTGTCCAGCGATTTCAAAGGCTCACCGATCCCAAACAACGTTACGAACAATTGATTTTGTACGGGAAGAAGCTAGCAGAGTTTCCTGAAGCGCTCAAAACACCTGAAAACAAAGTGATGGGATGTGTCTCACAGGTGTTTGTCGTAGCAGAGTTAGATGAGAATGAGCATGTTGTGTTTGCTGGTGACTCTGACGCTTTGATTAGCAAGGGTTTTGTCGGTTTATTATCAATCTGTATGGGTGGTTTGACTCAAAAAGAGATTGAGTTGCTCACGCCTGATTTTATTAAAGACACTGGTTTAGTTGCCAGCCTTACCCCTTCAAGGGCAAATGGGTTTTATAACGTATTCAAAAAAATGCAACAGCAAGCGATGGAAATTGAATTGCCCAGCGTTCGTTAATGTTTTCGGTAGGGGCAGTTCATGAACTGCCCTTAGCAAAATATAAAAAAGCCTCGCAATGCGAGGCTTTTTTGCTTAGACTGTGGCGAGAATTGGGCTAGTTGTAGAAACCATCGCCGCGAGAACTTGACTCGGTGAAACAATAAAGGGTAACCGATGGATATCAGAATTGGGCTGACAGGATATTTCCGCAAGCTGCTCTAATTCGGCGAGAGTAACTTGACTTAAACCTAGATCCGCAAGGGAGGTTGGCAATCCAATCTCTTGATAAAACTTGAGTAATTGATGGCGTGATGAGGCAGCTAGCTGATTGCCTTGAAATTCCTCTAAACGCAGTTGTACTAGAATTCCATAAGCAACTTTCTCACCGTGAAGCTTACCATGAGTGTGATGAGAATGCGTTAGGGCATTGTGGATAGCATGAGCGGCTACGGTGCGACAACTTGCGCCACCAATACCACCGATCGCACCTGCTAAACATACTGTGGCATCTACAACTTCACGCCATACGGGGCTATTAGGATTTGCGATCGCCTCAGCCGATTTTTGGAACAAAATATCGCGCAGGATTCTGGCTTCTTGAACGGCGGCAATCACCATCGTTTTGTCGCTACTGCCGCTGCTAACAGAGGATTCGTACCACTTAGCGATCGCATCACCAATTCCCGAAACGAGTGTATGTTTAGGAGCGCTGGCGATTACGTCATAATCGACGAACATCATCTCTGGACAGCGATCAAGGGTCACGTCATAGCTAAATGCGCCATCAGCATCATATACATTGCTTAGAGCCGTCCATGCGGCACAAGTTGCGCCTGTCGTAGGAACGGTGACAATTGGTAGCTTGCTCTGATAAGCGATCAGTTTGGCAGTATCTAAAACCTTGCCACCGCCAATGCCAACAATTACGTTAGGATTTTCTTGTTGAACAATTTGGCGCAACATCGTCAGATTTTCATCGCTGCAATCTGCGATCGCAGGCGTGTTAATAATTTCTAGGTCAGAATTGCACAAATAACTTGCGGTGACTTGGTTTGCGGTCTTCCCAGCAATTACGAGAGCTTTATTCCCATAGCGCAATAAATATTGTGGGAGTTGCGATAAAATCCCGTTTCCCCGTAAGAGTTGTGCTGGTGCGATCGCTAAGATCGGCAATGCTTCCACTGTGAGTGTGTCTGACATTTAGGTTAAGACATGGTAAACATAAACTCTATTCTATCTCTATTACTTCTAGATCTGCTAATTTTGGCTCGCAAATCGCGCTATTCCCCTGAGATTTCCATGCGATCGCCTTATACCAAAATACAAAGTGGTGTAGCCATTTTGTGTTTTTAAAACCCTTACGGTTTTTTGTTTTTAATTCACAGAAGTGTTGTCACACTTTTGTGAATTGGTATTACTTGTATAGCAATGTGAGAGATAGATAGGGCAAATAAAAACCCAAAACAATAAAGGCGGAGCTTCGCTCCGCCTTTATTGTTTTGGGTTTTATGTCCTAAGCAAAGCTTACATTGCTATATCAGGATCAGGTAATTTGCGCGTAATCACAGCAGCCGCTAAAACCATTATTGCTGACACCCATAAACAGCCAACCAAACCATAAAACTCGTAGACTAATCCAGAGAGCAATGTTCCTGCTAAGCGTCCCCCAGAATTTGCCATGTAATAGAATCCTACATTTAGAGCCACTTTATCGTCATCGGTAAATGCGAGAACTAGATAAGAATGTACAGATGAGTTAAAGGCAAAGACTATACCAAAAATGAATAATCCGCTAATGATTACTATGTTTGCGGGGAGATTTAATTGTAAGGCGATCGCAATGAGCGCAGGAACAGATATTAGAGAAGTTGTCCAAAATCGCACGGTTTGCGATCGCGGCGGCTGACCAGAACCAAAGCGCTTAATTAATGTCGGTGCGAGGGATTGAATGATGCCGTAACCGATCACCCAACAGGCAAGAAATCCACCAACTTGATAAAATGACCAACCTAAAATACTCCGTAAAAATACGGGTAATCCCACCACAAACCAAACATCTCTAGAGCCAAATAAAAAGAATCTTGCTGCTGATAGAAGATTGATCTCAGGGCTTTTAGAAAAGAGTTGCTTGAACTTAACTTTTGCTTTGATTTTGCCCATGCCCTTTGGTAAAAACAAGCCTGTGAACAAGAGCAGAAATAGACCGCCCGCCATAATCCACAGGGAATTCACAAATCCAAATAGTCCTAACAAAGCACTACCGATAAAAAAGCCCACCCCTTTGAGGGCGTTCTTAGAACCAGTCAGAATTGCTACCCATTTAAATAGTGCTGATTGAGCATCTTGCGGTACGACTAACCGAATTGCGCTCTTGGTACTCATTTTGGTTAAGTCTTTCGCAATACCCGAAAATGCCTGAGCGATCATCACATAGAGAACTGCTAACCACTGTGCCCATTCAGGATTGAGAAACGATAACAATACTAAGGAGAAAATCTGTAAGCCTATCCCTGCATAAAGCGTAACTTTTAGTCCTAATTGCGAACCAATCCATCCGCCTAAAAAGTTGGTAACAACTCCAAATACTTCGTAGAACAAAAATAGAGAAGCGATTTGAATAGGTGTATAGCCAATGTTATTGAAATACAGCAATACCAATAGCCGCAGAGCACCATCGGTAATCGTGAATCCCCAATAGGTGAGGGTAACAAGCACATAGTTCTTGAAGTTTACTTGAGATGCAGTGGAGGAGGTCATAGGTTTTCTTAAAGAATATTTGCCGCAAAATTGAGCGTGCTTCGCACGCTCAATTTTGCTTTTAGAGAGCGATCGCTACTTTTCTCGCCAATTCCGCCATGCGACAGGAATACCCCCATTCGTTGTCATACCAAGCCAATATCTTGACCTGAGTTCCATCCACAACCATTGTTGAAAGGGCATCAATGATTGCCGATCGCGGATCATCTTTGTAATCAATGGAAACTAAGGGACGTTCTTCATAGCCTAAAATCCCCTTCAGTTCACCTTCGGCGGCTGTTTTTAATAATTGATTTACTTCCTCAATCGTGGTCGGTCGCGCTACTTCAAATACACAATCTGCAAGAGAAGCGTTAAGCAAAGGTACGCGCACTGCTAATCCATTTAACTTGCCATTGAGTTCGGGATAGATCATCGCGATCGCAGTTGCCGATCCCGTTGTTGTCGGAATTAGCGATAAAGCTGACGCTCTAGCACGGCGGAGATCTTTATGGGGTGCATCAACGAGGGTTTGGGTATTCGTATTGTCATGAATGGTGGTAATCACACCATGCTTAATGCCTAAACCTTCATGGATAACTTTCACTACAGGCGCGAGGCAATTGGTAGTACAAGAAGCAGCAGTGAGAAGATGATGCTGTGCGGGATCGTAGAGATAATCGTTAATTCCCATGACGATATTTAGCGCTTCTTCTTTGACAGGAGCTGCGACGATTACTTTCTTTACGCCTTTGGTGAAATAGGGATTTAGGGTTTCTGGCGTGCGGAATTTGCCAGAACATTCCAGAACTATATCAACGCCTAAGTTTTGCCAGTCTACTAATTCGGGTTTGGCATATTCGCTAAAGCTAAGCTTTTGACTTGATTTTTGGTCGTCAATGGCAATGCGATCGCCTATAACTTGCACATCAGGCAACCAACGTCCATGTACTGAGTCAAATGTGAGTAAATGCGCTGCCGCTTCTAGCCCGCCATTGATTTCGTTAATATGCACAAACTCTAATTCGGGAAAGCTCCAAGCAGCACGGAGAGTCAATCTACCAATTCTGCCGAAACCATTAATGCCAACGCGCACAGCCATAGAGCAAACTCAAATATAGGTTTACATCAATATTGATAATTATCGATATTTTGACGGCTTTCAGGTCGATATGTCAAGATATATTTTATGAAAACTGCTCAAAAAACCTTTGCGATCGCTGATACAACTAAGCCTGAAGTTAAGGCGATCACCCGTTGTTGTCCTCCATTGCTCAAAGGTCGCATCACTGCCGAAGATACTAGCTATCTTGCGGCGATTTTTCGCGTGTTGGGAGAGCCAGCAAGATTACAAATTTTAAGCTTGATCTCAGCTCAACCAAGCCAAGAAGTATGCGCCTGTGAATTGGTGGAGACTTTAGGATTAGCACAGCCAACGGTCAGCCATCATCTCAAAGTCTTATTTGAGGCAGGATTACTCACCAAAGAGCGGCGAGGGACTTGGATTTACTATCGCATTTTGCCTGAAAAGTTAGCGATGTTAAGAGATGCTCTTTCGTAAACAGAGGGGACGCTAATCGTCCCCTTTATTTTTTTATAAGCCTAACGTAATTCCTCTTGCCATCATGGAAGCAAGGAGAGGAATGAGACTAAATCCAACAAGCTCAATGTGAATGATTGTTCTTAAGGTTTTGACTTTCTCTGGGCTTACCTCTGGTGGCTTTTCAGCGCGAAGGTTTTTAATCCACATCAAGAATGAGACTGTGGGATATAGCGACAATAAGCCAACCACAATAAATACAGATATTTTCATCCAGAAAACTGGTTGATGGGAATAGTAATCTGCGCCTTTTTCAAAATATAAATATCTTAAAATCCCCGTTACTAAGACTGTAATTCCTGCAATTCCATAGATAGTATCAGCAATCAGAATTCGCCATCCATCGCGATTGGTTAGGTCTTGCTTTAGGGTAAATAGTTCTGTAGATAAAGATGCAAAAATAAGTCCTAAGCTTAAATAATGTAAATAAGCTGCGATCGCATTAGCCCACATAAAATCCTCCTAAATTAATAATTTCTAATGTAAAGCGCTCTAATCTCTCTTGAGGTTCTTAGGGTTGCGCGTTCTCAAGGTTATCATCAAAGGTCAATGCCACGATTTCATTAGAGGCGATCGCAAAATGACCACATCAATGACTAACATTCTCGATATTGTGCAAGCTGATTACGCAAAATTTCCTGAAGCACAAACCTATAGCATTTATAGCGAAGATGTCTATTTTAAAGATCCTGTCTATAACTTTCGTGGCATCAAGCAATATCAAAAGATGATCGGATTTATTACCTTTTGGTTTAAAAATCTCAAGCTTGATCTCCATGCAATTAATCGTACTGATAGTTTGATCAAAACACGCTGGACAATGAGTTGGGATGCGCCCTTACCTTGGAAGCCAAGAATTGCAGTTACAGGCTGGAGTGATCTCACTCTAGATATCGCAGGTGAATTAATTATTTCCCATGTTGACTATTGGGAATGCACCAAATTTGATGTCATTAAGCAGCATTTTATCTTCACCAAATAGAGATCTCTCATCAGGTTTTCCGCATGTACTTTTATCCCTATCACAAACCCAAAATATGAGAGGCGGCGCTACGCGCCGCCTCTCATATTTTGGGTTTGTGGATATATTTCGCATAAATTTTGTACACTGAAACTAGTGATCAGCAATCAAGAGCTAAAATAGCGAGAACATCAATGTTTGCAGAAACGAGAGAATTTTCGGCTACGCAGTTTGTCAAAACCAGATGTACAACTGATGGCACACCGTCATTTCTGACTTGGAGTGGGTATCTATATTCGTTTATGCCCAATGAGCCAAAGCGCAAACTGTTTCAAATTGTCGGTATGAGTGTGGGGCGATGTATCGACAAAGGTGATGGGGCTTGGGACTTTGCCTCGCGCGAAGTGTTGCTATATCTCGATCCTGAAACTGGCGAAATGATCCGTCACTGGCAAAATCCTTGGACTGGCGAGATGTTACCTGTAGTCCATGTGGCGAATAGCCCTATTCAAGGTACATTTCGCCGCAATATTCCCGCCGAGGTGGAAGGCGATACGGCAACATTTATTTTCGATTTATTTGGTCACTATCCTAATCCTCTGGCTGATGATCCTAAGTTTGCGGAATATTGCGATCGCCCAATGTACAACTCCGTAGAATTATTTAAACTCGCAGTTCCCATTGCCGATCTTGAAGACCCTAAAGCGACAACTGTCTCGAAATTAGTTCTCTCTTGGAATCGCGTGGGGCCATGGCTGCCTTGGATGAAAATGGGACAGAGAGAAGGCAATCTGATTTACAGTGCTTCTGGTAAAAAAGTCAAAGATTTTAATGAGCTACCAGCGATTCTCAAAAAAGAAATCGAAACTCGTGTGCCTATGTTTAAAGATGCACCATCTGAAAAGATTGAAGGTGAAGAAATGACTTCGTGGCAATATTTCAAGCTACATTTTGATGCTTATCTGCAAGGTGCTACTTTCCCGATTCCCACATTAATTAAATAGCGTCTTCCCAAAGTTGTGCTACAGGAAATGTTTTTCCTGCTTCTGCAAGCCTTACAGATTCTTGTAAGTCGGCTAATATTTGGTCTTTGGGTTCTTGTTCGTCAATTTAGGATTAAGCAAAAATTATTAAGGACAATTCAAGACAAGTATACAATTATAGGCTCTTTGCTTTTTTGGGATTGTTCCGAAGGCTCTAGGAGCCACGCACAAACTTTCTTCAGGAGGCTACTAGACTTAATGGCATTCACAATTTAGAGTATATGTAAACAAATGTTTAAATTTAGACTCTTGATTTAAACAAATGAGTAAAATCCCAGTACTAGAGTATTTAAGCTCAATATGACAAATGGTTTTACAAGGCAAGAAGCTATTGACCTAACAGGGATTGACTCTGGTAGGCTCAGTTACCTTGACCGCACCAAGCTAGTTGTGCCTTTGAAGTTTGGTAATCCCAAACATCCAAAAGTCGTTTATAGCTGGCAACAAGTACTTGAGATCAAAACTATTGAGAGACTCAGAGAAAATCTCACACTTCAGGAGATTCGCAAAGTACTTGTTTTTCTCAAAGAACATGATTATGAGCCTTCCTTTTTTGCACACAAACTTGTTTTGGTAAATTCACAATTGTACTTAGTCGAAGATCTGAGACATTTTGGTTTGACTGTATTGGAGGCTTCAGGAGTTAATAAAGGACAAGTTGTAATTCATGAAGTTGGTGCGATCGGTGACATTATTACTGAATTATTCAAGGAGGCTGAAAAGCATCATGTACTTGATTTTGAGAAACGTGCAGGGCTTGCATTAGCAAGTTAACAATTACCATGACTAGCCAAGCACTGTTTAATGAAGCTTTAGATTTAACTCAACGTATTTGGAAGGATCGTTATCAGATCGAACCAATGCGGAATATTCCTATGCCAGAAATTGACACTCAAGGAATAGTAAAAATTGAAGCTTTATGGACAGATGGTGGTTTACGTCCTAATGCTAATATTCTTGCTTTCTTTGTTCAGCCTGTCTCTGATGAAAATGATCTAGATCGATGGAGACGAAGACTGGAAGAATGGCCAGTTCGGGGAGGGTTACTGGTTGGTTCAGAGCATCTACATCTTGTAACACCTTCTGATTCTTCTAAAAGATTAGATGAAAAAACTTTAGATATTAATGCTTGGCGTGAAACGCTAGTTTCTCCTAAGCCTCATCTTTTTACGCCAAAAGCTCTTTCACAGTTTCGTCAAGGGCAGTTATCACTTTCAGATCTAGAAGAAACTATTTCTGAAAGAAGTTTTACATTTTTACTCCGTCAACAGGAACGGATTGATAAAGCATTCCAAAAAGCTATTGAAGAAGCATTAAAAAAAGTTAAGTCTTCTCAAGGAATAGGTTCATCAAGAAATGAGATTCAAGGTCATGTTATCCGAGTAGCGATCGCCTATTTAGCAGCAAGAATTTTGCAGGATAAGGGCTTTTTCGGGGCTGCTGAATTATCTCAAACAAACGATCCCATAGATTTGCTTAATCTTATGGTGACTCGTACCAATGGCTTTTTTAGGCGGGCTTTGGAGTCCGCACAATTTACTAACGAAGTAATTCGACAACAGCTTGCTCTGTATATGGGGCAATCTGTTAGTTTTGCTTTAACTAATCAACGTGATGTGGGCAGTTTATACGAAAAAGCAATTATAGAATTACCTGACGACTTAAATGGAAATACTTGGGGGGATTTGAATCGACATTACACCCCGATCAAAGTTGCCGAAAAAATGCTTGAGTTATTGCCATTAGAACGTATTCGTCCAGAAGAACGGGTTATTTTCGATCCTGCGGCTGGTTCAGGAAGTTTGCTTTTAGCAGCTACTGCTCGGCTTGCTCAAATGTCAGACATTCCTACTGATGAACAATCACGAAGGGATTATTTAGCTAATCATGTAATCGGCAACGATTTAGATAGGGATGTCAATTTAATCACTCAGCTTCGCTATTTTCTAGCTAGGGAATCTGCTGGCATTTCCGATCTTCTACCATCTCCAAAGTTTTATGGTGAAAATTACGAATTCTTAAAAAAAGAAAATATCATCCAAAAAATTGGCAATAAGCCTCGCATTCTGATTGCTAACCCTCCCTTTGAGATAAGAGGAGATAAGCAATTAGCCTTTGAGTTTGTCAAACAATCTATCAATTGGCTAGATGATGGTTCTCAATTTGCATTTATTTTACCAAGCTCTTTTATCTCAGGTAAAAAACATGGTATATCAGATATTCGCAAGACTTTATCTAGTAAATGTAACCTATTTGAGATTTGGCAACTACCTGTAGGAACTATTGGGGTTAGTGCTAGACAAGATACGTGCGTAGTCTCTGGTTCCGTGGGACATCCTAAAAAATATTATTCTATTTCAAGAAAAGTTATTTCTGGTGCTGAAACTCCTGAGATACGCAATGATGGCTACTTAGGAATTTCATGGACTTCATCAGTCAAGCCTAATGGGGATTGGACTAACATTACAGCACCCAAAGTTAATCTATTTGTTTCAACAATTTCATTATTAAATCTCTTTTTTGTTTTCAATGGAGTCAAGCATCATGCAGGTAATATTTCTGTTGAAAATCCACCTGTCGATAGACCATATAAACGAACATGGCGAAGAACATGGGGGAAAGAAGGCTCTCTTTGGGCTGACCCTGAAAGAGTCGATACTCGTATGCAATGGATCGTGTATGACTCAATTGCTTTAGAAAGACCTCGATTTAAAGTTGCTCATCTATTTGACAAGCCAAAAATCCTTGTGGGTAGTATAGCAAGTATTTCGTCTAAGAATAATAAACCTCTTCCTGTACAACTAGATACAACTGGCTTCTGTCCCAATGACAGTATTTGGCTTATCTTACCTATTCAAGAAGCTCAGATGACGAACAAAGGATATAAACCAGATCAACAACCTAAAAACTGGGAAAAACTTAGCTTTAAAGAACAAAGATTGTGGTTATTGGGAATTCTATCTTCAGATTTAGCAGTGGAACTATCTATGTTTGGTCGTGGGACTATTAATCTAACAGAAGATATTCTCCTTCATTTCCAACTTCCTCTGTCAGTAGATCAAGAAATTATTGATGTCACCGCTCAAATGGTTAAGCGGGATCAAAATCGTGAACCTATTCCAAATCCCGATCCTCTAAGAGAACAATTGAATCGTTTAGTAGAAAAATCCTATGGAAATCCCACTTGGATTAAACGTCAGCGCACAGGTAAATCTCCAGAATTAAAAGCTTGGCAAGAAGAGCAAAAAAGAAAGACCTTGACTGTTATTGGTCAAGTTTTGGAAATTAGCCAAGACAACGATCAAATTTTGTTGCGTCTTAGCGGACTATTAGATGATAACGAAGAAGCATGGTTGCCATTACCACAAGAATTACCAGGTTGGGCGCTCGATGGTACAGTTTTTAGAGCAGAACTTGCTGAAGACATAGAAACGTTTGAGGAACTCGCTCAACGACCTTGGGCATTGAGAAAATTTCGCCATACACCTTATCCCTATCTGTCTAATGATGAACTAAAAACTAAATTGAGTAGAATGACTGGTAGGGAGAATTTCTAATGACTTGTGAAATTGTATTCTTACCAGTTGGTAATGCAGACTGTATCGCTATTCATTCTGAAGATGCCCTTGTCATAGTGGATCTAGGGAATAAATCGCGATTTATTTATAAATGGCTTCAGCAAAGAAACTTCCATAAAATCAACAGAATTTATATCACACACAAACATAGAGACCACTTTCCATTTACTTCTCTAATAAGGCTAGTTGAATTTCTTGAGCTATGGTTTAACAGTGGTGGTGAAATAGAAATATTTAGTTTACCCTACGGCGTTTATCAGGATGCTATTGAAAAGTTAGACTCTCAAATAGGTAAAGATGCTGACCACAGAGCTTTAGAAGACGCTCTAAAAAGTCTTAATGACTGGGATCAAAGTCATAAAGTTCGTTTTGTTGAGGCTTTGTGCGATCCGACTCCATATAATCTAAGCAATCTTAAAATCTATACCCTACATCCAAGATCAATTTTTACCGCGACCCAAAAACACAAGGGCAAGATAAATGAAATCTCAGTTGTATTAAGAGTTGAGTATGGAAAATTCTCCGCAATGTTACTTGCAGATCTAGAAAATGATGGTTTAGCCGATTATCTATCTGTTGTAAAAAGTAGTATGTCAGCAACTGGACAAGCTAAGGCGAATATTGTCAAAATCCCTCATCATGGAGCCTACCCTAAAAATGGTGATGAATTGAAAGAGTTATTGACTTTGATTGATGCTGAACTTGCAGTTCTATCTGTGGGAAGTACAAATCAATATGGTCATGTTCAACCAGAGCTTTTTAAAGCTCTAATTGAACTAAAGGACAACAAAGATAAACGTCTCGATAAATTCAAATTCATCTGCACGGAAGTTACGCGCACTTGTAAACATTCAGCAAGCGATCGCGCAACTATGACAAAAGGACTATCTAAAGTCGAAAAATGTGCAGGAGAAATCACGATTATTGCGGAAACATCAGGTAAATGGACTTGGAAAACTGAAACAGATCACGAAATCAAAGTGGCAAGCTTCAATGCAGCCTGTGATGGACGTGGTGATTTTGGATAATTATAATTAGCAAATCTTGATTTTGGCGCGATCACACTTTGCTTTGTAATAAACCACAGGCGCGATCGTGGCAAAATTACTGCGATCGCCTCATTGCGATACTTCCGATAAATCTTAAAATCACTATCCAAAGTCATCACTGCACTATTCGGTATTTGCCCAGCCATCCTCTCCAAACAAGCATCCGCAAACGATATCGGCACGGACTCAAACGACTCATCAGCCATAAATAATAGTGCTATCCTAAATCTTAGCTGTTAACTCACAAAGTTATGTTAGCCTCCGAACCCTCCTTAAAAATCGACATTTCCGAAGCCCAAATTCAACTACTTCACTTACTCGACTTAGCGATCGCTGGACAGGAAATTGTTATTACTCAAGGCGATCAGCCCGTAGCTCGACTAGTATCCATTACCCCCAAGCGATCGTTATTTGGCAATGACAAAGGTAAAATATTTATGTCAGATGACTTTGAGGCATCCTTACCAGAGTTTGAGGAATATTCGTAATTGATAATTCATAATTGAATATATGAAAACCATACCTGTAGATAGACTCACCACCAACTTTATTAACCTACTAGAAGAAATCGCCACCACAGGCGACCCCATCGAACTTGATTGGCAAGGCAAACGCTTCCAAATACTACCAATACAGAAAAAAAGCAAACTTGACAATCTTGTACCTCACCCAGAAGTATATATTGGCGATCCTGACGATCTTGTAAATATCTCTTGGGAGCATGAAATAAACCTTGATTTACCTTGACACCCATGTTGTAATTTGGCTTTATGGAGATAACGAAAATATCCTACTAAGCAAAGACCACAAAATCCTTGAAAACTACACCCATGCAAGATGGTAGGAACTACGAATTATTCTGCTTTATTTGACTATAAAACATATTTGCGATCGCACTTTGCTTTGTAATCCACCACAGGCGCGATCATGGCAAAATTACTGCGATCGCCTTATCTCGTTTTAACTAATTAATCTCTTGATTAGCTTCTTGAATCGCTAGTTTAGGAAATAGAATCACAAAGAATCCCATCCATGCAGATATGGGAATCGCAACAAGAATAGATAACCAGACTATTTTAAACAATAGCCAACTACCACTAATAATCGAGATTCCAGTCAAGATAATTGACCAAGGTTGACACCACCAAGGCTTATGATTCCAGACGCTATCAGGTTTTTCTAAAGACATTTTTTTGATTCCTATATTTTATAAAAGGTCGTGCTTCGCACGACCTTTTTTTACATCCGTTCTAACACGCGAATACCGAGGAGACTTAAACCAAGCTTGAGAGTTTTGGCGGTGATATCACACAGACTTAGGCGCGATATTCTCTCTGATTCCTCAGCTTGCAATACAGGGCATTGCTCAAAAAATTGATTGAATTTCTGACTGAGTTCAAAGAGATATTGACAAAGACGATTTGGGAATAGTTCTTCAGAAACAGCATCGATCGCTTCGGCAAATTGCAACAAATGCTTGGCTAAGACAATCTCTGGCTCTTGCGTAAGCTTGATCGCATCAGTATTTAAGCTAGCAAAATCAATCTCGCCTTTACGCCCGATTCCCTGCACCCGCACATAGGCGTAGAGCATATAGGGTGCTGTGTTGCCTTGTAGGGCTAGCATCTTATCAAAGCTGAAGATATAGTTGCTGGTGCGATTTTGTGACAGGTCGGCGTACTTTACTGCACCAAGTCCGACGGCTTCGGCGACATCTTGTTTGAATTCATCAGATGCTTCAGGGTTGCGGGTTTCAATATCAGCTCGTGCACGAGTGACCGCTTCTTCCAAGAGACTCTTAAGTGCGATCGTATCACCCGATCGCGTTTTAAATTTCTTACCATCATCACCCATCACCAAGCCAAAGGGAACATGCGTCGTTTGCACGGTTTCTGGAATCCAATTTGCTCGTTGGGCTACTTGGAAGACTTGGGTAAAATGTCCCGACTGACCGATATCAGTTACATAAATAATCCGCGTGGCTTTGTCTTCGCGAATGCGATAGCGAAGGGCAGCGAGGTCAGTGGTGGCGTAGTTATAGCCGCCATCAGTTTTCTGAATGATCAGGGGTAAGGGTTGACCATCTTTGTTACTAAATCCTTCCAGAAAGA
Source organism: Pseudanabaena sp. BC1403 (assembly GCF_002914585.1). NCBI lineage: Bacteria > Bacillati > Cyanobacteriota > Cyanophyceae > Pseudanabaenales > Pseudanabaenaceae > Pseudanabaena > Pseudanabaena sp. BC1403. The sequence goes on along the minus strand of NZ_PDDM01000026.1, from coordinate 33,493 downwards.
CACATAAAGCGCCTTGATCTTCTTGGAGTAAGCCAGTTTCGCGGAGGTCGGTAACGACATCTGATAGGAACGAATTATAAAAAGATTCACCACGTTCTTCCAATTGAATATTGAGGGTATCATAGATCTTTTGGAACTCGCGACGTGACTGTTCGCAAAGTAGTTGCCATGCCAGTTTAGCTTCAGCACCTCCAGCTTGTAACTCCACTACCGCAGCACGAGAAATCTCTTTGAATTCCGCATCTTCGTCAAAGCGTTTTTTGGCAGCACGATATAGTTCTACTAAGTCACCGATCGCGATCGCATCAGCTTTAGTCAGAGCATCGGGATAAACTTCGCGTAAATAGGTAATCAACATCCCAAACTGAGTTCCCCAATCGCCAACATGGTTGAGACGCAAGACTTCATGTCCTTGAAATTCCAGAATCCGCGCAATGCTATCACCGATAATCGTCGATCGCAAATGTCCGACATGCATTTCCTTAGCAATATTCGGACTTGAGAAATCAACGATGACGCGATCGGGTTTCTCGACCTTAGAGATCGCGAGGCGATCGCTTTTTTGCATTTTCGCTAATTGAGATTCTAAATAACTAAGTTTGAGCTTTAAGTTAATAAATCCTGCTCCTGCGATCGTGGGAGGCTCAAATATTTCATTTACAGATTCATCGGCTAGTAAATTTTCAATTATTTTCGCTGCCACATCTTGAGGCTTTTGTTTGAGCTTTTTGGTTAAGCCCAAAGCGGCATTGCATTGATAATCGCCAAATTTAGCATCCTTAGAGGGCGCAACGGCGGGATCGTGATTGGCATATTCTTCACCAAAAGCTGATGCGATCGCCTTAGAGAAACGAATTTTTAAATCGGATAAAACGGAGGTGGTCATGGGTTAGTAGCTGAGATCTCAGGCTAATCAATATAGCTTTTTTTATGCTCTACTCAATATTATGGGCGATAAGTAGGATGGGTTAGTGCAACGTAACGCATTAATTAGGCATTCATTAATTATGGGTTACGCGATCGCTAACCCATCCTACCTTTAACCTACACAGTCATGGGAACTAGAAATGTGATATCGGCTTCTGAGTTTTATATAGGCAAAATGCGTAGACTGGTTTACGGTAAAAACAAAAACATGAAAATTTTAAAAATGCAAACTTTCAAGCTCTTTCTAAAGCGACTATCTTTAAGTGTCGGTACTTTGGCGATCGCACAATTATCTTTATTTGCAAATCCCAGTTTTGCAGCGCCAAACAATCTCACGCTTAGTGTTTATCCTGCGGACTCAGGTGCAACTTTCCCGATATGCCCTACGGAGATCACCTTGACCGAAACACCTCGTCCCTATTATGAAGGAGGCTATACAATTGATGGCACGGCAACTTCCCTTGGTTGGTTTGCTAGACCGTTTAAGATTGAGAAAAGCGATAAATTTAGTGTGACTTGGGTTGCAAAACTCCAGATTAAGTATCACAACTGCCAAGCAACTGCCAGAATCACGAAGATTAATGGCGAACCCTTTGAAGGTCATTCCTATTTGCGAATGCAGTTTATCAATGACAGCGCCTATCTAATTTTGGATATGACGGGCATGAATGATGCCAATAGACTAACGCCTGTGATTTTGAAAAAAGATGTTAAAGATGGTAAGCCCGTTTGGACATGGGGAGGCACAGATTAACTTCCATGATGCCAGCGATATATGGAGAGATAACGAATCTGTTTGTTAAGCCTAAACATGGCTTGGCGATGATGGAACGTGATGCGATCGCGATCGCATCTGGCTCTGGGATCGATGGCGATATTAATACCAATCCCATCAGTCCCAGACAAATTTTAGTAGCTAAATATGAGGATTTGCAGTCATTCTCGATTCAGCCATCGGAATTAAGGGAGAATATTGTCGTTAGAGGGATTGATCGCCAACTACTTACTTCGGGTACAGTTTTAAAAACTATGGATGGAGCGGCGATGCGGCTTACTTTCCATTGCGAACCATGTAAGCGAATCGCGCATTTGGTAGATTCGCTCAAGTGCATTGAAGGCAAGCGCGGAATGTTGGCTGTGGCGATCGCAAATGGGGTGTTAAAAGTAGGCGATCGCCTTTATATCGAACCCAATGTTTTTCCGCCGCTGTCAGAAATTCCCTACGAGCGATTTCTAGATTTTGTGGCTAAGATTCCTGCGGGTAAAGTAGTAACTTACAGGCAGATCGTTTCAGGTATTGGCGTTCTGGATGGGCATTTTCGGGCAATTCCCAATTATTTAAAAAAAGCGGCGATCGCAGGTTATCCCGTTCATAGAATTTTGGATTCAGGGTTGTTTGACGGCTCATGTTGAGTCTCAGAGGGAGAAGTTAGAGGCTGAGAATATTTCGATCGTTGACGAATCAGGCGCATCTTTAGAAAACCCAACATCCTCTGTATCGCTAGAAAACTATCTTTGGGAAGAACCCACAATTTATTTGAGATAGTTACAAAAAAAGGGGCTTTAGCCCCTTTTTTTCTATTTTCAAGTGTTTTTTAGAACCAAGTGCGATCGCTAATCGCTGCTTGCATTTTGCTAATCACTTCGTCAATTGCGATCGCGCCAAGCTCGCCATGCTTACGACTGCGAATGCTGAGGGTTCCTGATTCGACTTCCTTCGCACCGATGACTGCCATCACAGGGATTTTGTCCATCTCAGCCTTACGGATTTGCTTAGCCATGCGATCGCCGCTATGGTCTAGCTGCACGCGCAAACCTGCTGCTTTCATCTTGGCAGCAACTTGCTCAGCATATTCCATTTGACTGTCGGAGACTGCAATTAACTTAGCTTGCACAGGAGCTAACCACAGAGGAAAATCACCAGCATAGTTTTCAATCAGTACGCCGATGAAACGCTCGACGGAACCAAACAACGCACGGTGAATCATGATCGGTTGATGGCGCACACCATCCTCACCAACATATTCCATCTTGAAGCGATCGGGCAAATTGAAATCTAGCTGAATGGTAGAACATTGCCAACGACGACCGATCGCATCTTCAATCTTGATATCGATCTTTGGCCCATAGAATGCGCCACCACCTTCATCAACAACATAGTTCCAACCCTTTTGATTGAGGGCTTGCTTAAGAGCTTCCGTAGATTTCTCCCAAATCGCATCGGAACCAACATATTTTTCGGGACGAGTAGAGAGATTGATTTCGTAATTCTCAAAGCCAAAGGTCGAGAGAATCAATTCCGCAAGATTGAGAACGCCGAGGATTTCCTGCTCAATTTGTTCTTCAGTACAGAAGATATGAGCATCATCTTGCGTAAAGCCGCGCACACGCATCAGCCCATGCATGGTTCCAGAGCGCTCGTAACGATACACCGTGCCAAGCTCAGCATAGCGAATTGGGAACTCTTTGTAGGAATGGAGCGTATCTTTGTAAATCAACACATGGAACGGACAGTTCATCGGCTTGAGCTGATAAACCTGATGTTCTACTTCCATCGGCTGAAACATACTTTCGCGATAGAAGTCGTTATGCCCTGAGATTTTCCACAGGTCTAAATTTGCCATATGAGGCGTGGTGACTGACTCGTAACCATTCTGAACGTGAGTTTCTTTCCAGAAGGTTTCGATGGTATTGCGGATAATTGCGCCCTTGGGATGCCAGAATACCAAGCCACCACCAGCATCTTCTTGAATACTGAATAGTTGCAAATCTTTACCAATGGTGCGGTGATCGCGGCGTTTGGCTTCTTCGAGCATTTGGTGATACGCCTGAAGTTGTTCAGGAGTTTCCCAAGCCGTGCCATAAATCCTTTGCAACATGGGATTCTTTTCGTCGCCGCGCCAGTATGCTCCTGCAATGCTCTCTAGGGCAAAGGCATCGGGATTAATATCACCAGTAGCATCTAGGTGGGGGCCAGCGCACAAATCCCACCAAGGTTGTTTTTCAAATTTGGCTGGATCACCAATGAAATAACGGCTAATATTTTGCCCTTCAGGAATGGCAGCTAATAGCTCAATTTTATAAGGCTCGTTAAGTTTCTCGATTTCGGTAAGCATCTCAGGACGAGGCAACTCCTGACGCACAAGGGGTTGATTCCACTTGATGATCCGCTTCATTTCCTTGGCGATCGCCTTTAAATCACTGGGGGTAAAATGCTCTTTGCGATCGAAGTCGTAATAAAAGCCATTCTCAGTTGCAGGGCCGATAGTCACCTTAGCATCGGGATATAACTTTTGAACTGCCATTGCCATCACATGAGAGCAGGTGTGGCGAATCCGCGCTAGTTTTTCGGTATCGGCTTGCCGCAGGATATCACTAGGTTTAATATCGCTGGGCTTTACTGCAACTGCATCCATAACTTGATGTCGTGACCTTAATTTATTACAAGAGTTACAAAAATTTTACTTAGAGTCTACCATCTTAACTTTTTTTGCTGAATATTGCGATCGCTTTATATCTCAGTTTGGGAATTTAGCGATCGCACCCCAATCTAATACTTATTTATTTCTCGCAATTAGGCTACACTCTATGACAGACAACGATTTTCTATATGATACCTTTTGCCCCTGATGAACCTATCCGATATCCTGAAAGACTCTGAGTATAAGCTTTCACAGTTTAAGCCTGATGAGGTGGATTGGCTTGAGCAGTCTATTTTTTTAAAGGCAAGTACTAAGGGAAATGTGCCTTATATTAAGTATTTGGTGCGGGGGAAGGATATCAAGTTAACTCCTGAAATTGCTAAAACTGGAGTAGAAAAGGCGATAGAGCAAAATGAAGAAGTAGCAATTAATTGGATAACCCAGCAACTAAAAAACTTAGAAATTAAAAATTCTCCCCCCTTTTTAAGGGGGGCTGGGGGGGATCAACCATGCTAAATGAAGCAGATTTTCTTCCATCTCTCCTCCACAAAACAACCATATATCAAGAATATAAGCTTGTAGAAATTAATCTGGTAGCTACGTTGCAGGTTATAGATCCCCCCCAGCCCCCCTTAAAAAGGGGGGAGAAGAGTGAAGCCTTAAAAAAAGGGAGAAGAGTTTTAGGGGGAGAAAACGATGCTATATGAAACTGATTTTCATCTTCCCTATAATCCTGCTCTAATTCCTAGAGCCAAAGAACTGCGGAAAAACATGACACCCGCCGAAAGAAAACTTTGGCATCAATATTTAAGAACATTCAAGTTCAAAGTTTATCGCCAAAGACCGATTGATTACTTCATTGCTGATTTCTATTGTCCTAGCCTCAAACTAGTTATTGAAGTCGATGGCGAGAGGCATTATAGCGATGAAGGCAAAGACTATGATCAAGAGAGAACTCAACAATTAGAAGGTTATGGGATCAAGGTAATTCGATTTACTAATCATCAGGTTTTAAATGAATTTGAAAGTGTTTATGCGGAGATAGAGAGGATGATTCCCCCCAGCCCCGCTTAAAAAGGGGGGAGAATTTCTTCTTCTCCTTTTTTAAGGGGGATTGAGGGGGGATCTTTAGTAGATAAGCACTAGCCAATAACTTGTGTGTACACCTTTGCTTAAAAGGCGTGGAGAATTTGGATAAATCAACAATTGAAAAATTTAGGCATAAACTTATGACAGGAGATACAACTATGGAAGCCCAAATGCTTAGAGACATTATCAAGCAAAGTGTTCGCGAAGTCTTGAGAGAAGAACGCTTATCTCTTTTTCTTGCCCTAATCCCCCTTGTCAGCGACAAAGAGATCCACGAAATCGAAGCAAAATTTGCCACCCCATCGCAATATGCTCCCGAAGAATTTATTGACATGACCGACTGGATCAAATCATGAAAGTTAAATTCAGCAAAAATGTAATAAAGTTCTTAAATGCTCTGTCCTCAATAGACCAAGAGCGAATACGGGAAAAGCTGAGAACGCTTGTACTCTCCATTGAAGAAAGTGGTTCAATTCCCTTTCAAGAACTAGACATTAAAAATCTCAAGGGTGAATGGAAAGGCTACCAAAGAATGCGTATAGGTAAGCTGAGAGTTATTTTTTGTGCAAGCGTTGAAGAGTTATTAATTTATGAGATTGACTTTAGAGGAGATATTTACAAGAGAAAATAAAACTTACCTCTAGCTGGCAGTGAAAGCGACAATTTTTGAGAAGCATAGATCTAGCAGAAAATTGATCGCTTAAAAGAATTATTTTGCAAACCTTGAAATCATCGAGCGTAAAATGCCCTTTGCGATCGCATACTGATTTGCAAGAGTTACCAAAAACTTACTTAGGGCTTACTATCCTAACTTTTTTGATGAGTATATGATTAAGGATGTAGCTAGTACTTCTTGCAAGTGCAGCCAATACTAACAAACACTTATCGATCGCCTTATCAATTGCTATGGTTAATTCTGATTCTGAGCAATTACCCGACTACTCCAGTCAAATCATCACAGTACGTCCCGATCGCGAAACCGCCACACTGCAAAAGCTGCCCTACTTTGTGGGGATCTCTGGTGCTACAGCAGGAGCAAAGGGAATCTCGATGAATTTGGTGATCATTCCCGCAGGTGGTGCAGCCGAGCCACATTTTCATCGTGATTATGAGACTGCTATTTATTTGGTCAAGGGTCGCGTAGAAACTCGCTATGGTCAAGGGCTGAGTCAATCAGTAATTAATGAAGCTGGTGATTTTATTTTTATTCCCGCAGGTGTGCCACATCAACCACATAATCTCAGCGATACTGAGGCAGCTCATGCGATCGTTTCACGTAACGATCCCAACGAACAAGAAAATGTAGTTCTTTATAATCCCAATATTGAGTAGTCAAAAAAATGGATATTCATGCCCTAAGAGAAGATTACAAACAAGGAGAGCTTAGACGCAAAGATCTTCATGATGATCCCTTCAAGCAATTTGAGAAATGGTTCCAGCAAGCTTGTAATGCCGAGCTACTAGAACCAAATGCTATGACCTTATCGACAGTTTCCGCACAAGGGCAGCCATTTATGCGCACGGTATTGCTAAAATATTTTGATGCCAATGGATTGGTTTTCTTTACAAATTATGAGAGTCGTAAAGCAACTCAGATGAATGCAAATCCAAAGGTTTCAATTCTGTTTACTTGGTTGCCACTTCAAAGGCAAGTTCACATAACTGGAACTGCTGAGAAAGTAACTACTGCCGAATCATTAGAATATTTCACCTCTCGCCCTAGGGGTAGCCAGTTAGGAGCTTGGACTTCTCAACAAAGTTCAGTAATTTCCTCAAAACAACTTCTGCTAATGCAATTTGAACAGATGAAGAATAAGTTTTTGGATGGAGAGATCCCTCTACCAGATTTTTGGGGTGGCTATCGGGTCGTTCCCGATAGTTTTGAGTTTTGGCAAGGCTGTACTAACCGCTTGCACGATCGCTTTCTGTATACTCAAGAAGACAAATCATGGCAGATTCAAAGGCTAGCTCCTTGATATAAAACCAATAGAGTTGCGGCACTTCGCGCCGCAACTCTATTAGTTGTGATCGCAAAATTCAGGCTTCTGGAGTTTCAGGAGCTGATGCAGATATCTGCGGAACAAGTTGCGATCGCTGAGCTTCAGAAACTAATCCTATCAAGATTTCTTTTACTTCTAGCTGCTTCTTTGCATTAGTGGAGACATAGTTAACTCTAATTACAGAATCGCTAAAAGGTATATCAGCAGAAGATTGAGAATAAACATCAATACGAGGAGTCGGCATATCAGTCTGACTAGACAACAAAGCAGAAGCTCCTACCATATCATCCATATTTAAGAGCCGAATGATTTCATCCCTAGATTCTTCAGTCGCACTGCCAATCAATTTTGTTTCTCCATACCATTCGTTCCCTTCTTCATTGAATGGTTCCTTTGCAGCAGCAAAAGGAATAGAAGCAGCCAAGAAACCAACAATCCCTAACTCTATCAACCAGAGTAAATAAGTAAAAGTATCATTGAGTTTAAGTTTACTACTGCCTCTACTAATGCTTGTCCCTTCTTTTGCAGACAGTTTCAAAAATCCAACAAACCCAGAAGAACCCGTCTCCTGTTGCAAAAATACGTTAATTTGTTCGTTTGCTAGACTCTTATCTTTGACATTATATTCACGCTCCATGATTGTTGCAGTTTCATTCTGAAAATTCATGTACTGCCCATACATCAAAGATCCGTAGGTAACAATACCACCCAAAAGCCCTATTCCTAGAGCAGTGATCGGACTCCGAATTTTCCCTTTTTTAACGGCAAATCCCAATACACTACCTGTGGCAAATCCCATACCCAATGGGAATAGCACAATGAAGTAAATAAATTTACCGATAAATGCAGTTGCCCCACCGATCGCTACACCTGAGACTAAAGAAGAGGCAGCTAATATGGCAACACCCTGTGATGGAGCAATATTGCTAGGTTGGTAATTTCTCATGATTGATTGAAAGCTATAGGTTGTATAGATTTAATCCCGTTATTTTGCCGTAATTTATCAGTTTTGAATAATAAGAAATTTAATGTAAAAACCCAAGATTGTAGCGGTGGACAAAGCCCAACGCTACAATTTTGGGTTTTTACATTTTGTCTTGAGCAATCTCTAAAATCTCCTCAAAACTAGGCGTAACTATTTCTGATGACTGATCACTTAGCCATAGTAAATACTCATGATTACCAGTCCGACCCTGAATGCTCGAAGGTGTTAAACCTTGAAAGTGCCAACCGAGACTTTGAGCAGATTGCAAAACTTGCGCGATCGCATCGGCTCTAATTTTTGGTTCGCGCACAATCCCATTTTTACCAACTAGCCCTTTACCTGCTTCAAACTGCGGCTTGACTAGTAATAATGTCTCCCGTGGCGATCGCAACAAATCCCACAACGCAGGTAAAATCTTCGTCAGCGAAATAAACGACAAATCCAAGACTGCAAAGTCAGGAACAATATCACCATCAGCATATAAATCTTCAGGCTTGAGATGCCTTAAATTAGTACGCTCTCGCAAAACTACCCGCTCATCGCTGCGAATTTTCCAATCCACCTGACCATAACCCACATCAACGCCGTATACCTTCGCCGCGCCCTGTTTGAGCATACAGTCCGTAAAGCCGCCTGTCGAAATCCCCCCGTCAAAACAAACGCGATCGCGAACATTTATACCAAATGTTGCGATCGCTCCAGCCAGTTTTTCACCACCACGGGACACAAAAGGCGATTGTTGCTTTACCAAAATTGCTGCATCGTCTTTGACCTCAGTACCAACCTTGTCAATCACTTGCTGATTAACCTGCACCCAACCAGCGCGAATAAACTTTTGAGCCTGCTCCCGAGAAGGTGCAAGCCCTAAGTCAACCAATAAAACATCTAAACGTTTTTTCAAACTCTCGTAACCAAATAATACTTGTGCAAAACAAACTACCAAAACCCATAGAGTTGTGCCTCTGTGTGGCGCAACTCTATGGGTTTTGCATTAATGAATATTTCCTACAGGCATATATTCTTGGATCAACTTGCGCTGACTGACCCGATCACCTTCTGCTAACAAGCGATCGCCTGCTTCTTTTAGAGTTCTCAAGTCAAAACTTGGTGGACGAAATTCGGGTAAAGCTTCAGTACTATTAACTAAACGCAACGATAAACGATCTAAACCAATTTCATAAACAAACTTACGAACTTGCTCATCATACAAGCTCGATCGCAGTGAGCCAAAGAAATCAATCGAGCGATCGGGATACATATCTACAAGGCGCTCAATTTCCCATTGAGTCATATTATCGGGTGCAAAAATACCACTGACAATGCCAATGCGATCGCTGCGATCGGGCATCCAGAAAAACTTATCCATGCGACCATCTCGCACCAACGGCGCATACAAAGTCGAGAAATCATTCCCCGTCACAATAATCGGTACGCGCCGAATCGGATTGCTATCATAGCTCCCTGGCAACTGCACATTAGTTGGGTTGTCAGCAATATTCATCAAAGTCGCATTCACCAACTGCGTATTGACTGTATATTGGGTCGTGCTATCAACCCGTCCCGCCCCCGCATCAAGATCGTTAATCAATAAAGCGCACATCTTGCCCCGCACCTTGACCAACTCAGCCGCTTCGCGATAACGCATTCTAATCAACCTTGCAGGATCCCCAGCATCAGGGCTTTCCAACTCACCACCCGACATTCTAATTGGTTCAATGCCAAGCCTTTCAAAAGCCAACTCACATTGAAATGATTTCCCCTCGCCTTTGCCACCATGAATACCTAAAATCAGCGGTACATTTACATTCGGCAGCTTCATGAAGTTCTTAGCAAGATGGACAGCTAATTTATCCAAAAAGCGCGGTGAAATGTAATAAGACATACAGATTAATTTTGACGACTAATAGCAATTTACACTACAAGGCTTTGCAAACCCAAAAATAAGAAGAGGTAACTCATGAATTACCTCTTCTTATTTTTGGGTTTGCAAATAAAAAAGCCCGCCTAGGCGGGCTTTTTTATTTACTTCTTATCCTTAGAGTTAGAGATAACCTTAGGAGGTTCGCGGAAGAAGATTGCAAAGAAAAACAAACCAATCAAACAAGCGAAAATCAAAGTGTAAGTGAGAGCTTCCATGGAATTTTATGCCTCAACAGCGCGAGTAGATTTATCACCAACTTTTTGGAATGCGCCCCATTCAACTTGCTCTTCGCTCATTTCTGGGTCAACCCCAGCAAACACATCGCGGAACAAGGTACGAGCGCCATGCCAAATGTGACCGAAGAAGAAGAATAGAGCAAATACTGCATGTCCGAAGGTAAACCAACCACGAGGGCTAGTACGGAATACACCATCAGAATTGTTCTTTTCTTGATCGAATTCAAAGATTTCGCCTAGCTGAGCTTGACGAGCATACTTCTTAACCGATGGAGCATCAGTAAAGGTTTTGCCATTTAATGCGCCGCCAACAAAGGCTACATTCACACCAGTTTGCTCAACACTATACTTAGACTCAGCACGACGGAAAGGAATGTCAGCTCTGACAACTCCATCTTGGTCTTGGAGAACTACAGGGAAAGTTTCAAAGAAGTTAGGCAGACGACGAACGCTAAGTTCACGGCCTTCACCATCTTTGAAAATTGGATGCCCTTGCCAACCTTGAGCAACACCATCACCATTATTCATAGGACCAACGCGGAACAAACCACCTTTCGCAGGGCTGTTACCAACATAGTCATAGAAAGCAAGTTTGTCAGGAATTTTCGACCAAGCTTCTTCAGCACTCAAACCAGCATTTAGCCCAGTTTGCACACGGCGAGAAATTTCTTGTTGGAAAGAGTTGCTATCCCACTGATAGCGGGTAGGGCCAAACAATTCGATTGGTGTTGCTGCCGAGCCGTACCACATGGTTCCAGCGACAACGAAAGCCGCAAAGAATACAGCAGCAATACTGCTTGATAGAACAGTTTCGATGTTCCCCATGCGTAGGGCCTTATACAAACGCTCTGGTGGACGCACGGTGAGGTGGAATAGACCAGCCACAATACCAACGATACCAGCAGCAATGTGGTGAGCCACAATACCACCAGCATTGAAGGGGTTAAACCCATTAGGTCCCCATTCAGGAGCAACTGGAGCAACGTGACCAGTTAAGCCATAGGCATCAGAAACCCACATGCCAGGTCCAAATAAACCTGTTTGGTGGAATGCACCGAAGCCAAAGCAGAGTAAACCAGATAAAAATAGGTGAATGCCGAACATCTTAGGCAAATCTAGAGCAGGCTCGCCTGTACGAGGATCTCTAAATAGTTCTAGATCCCAGTTAACCCAATGCCAAATCGCAGCAAGGAAAAGTAAACCAGAAAGTACGATGTGTGCGAGTGCAACACCTTCAAAAGACCAAAAACCGGGGTCGGCAACTTGTTCGCCAGTGATTGTCCAGCCGCTCCAAGAATTGGTAATGCCAAGACGAGTCATAAAAGGCATTACGAACATGCCTTGCCGCCACATGGGGTTGAGGACGGGGTCACTGGGGTCAAAAATTGCTAGCTCATAAAGTGCCATCGAGCCTGCCCACCCTGCTACGAGAGCAGTGTGCATCAGGTGCGTGGCAATCAGTCTACCTGGATCGTTCAGGAGAACTGTATGCACTCGATACCAGGGTAATCCCATTGCAAATGTTCCTTAATCTATTTAGTGAGTAAGATCTTAACGATTCTTAATTTTAATTTATGATAATTGATCCTGACTTAAGGTATTCGCTCAAATACTTAAAGTAATATGAGCAAATTTTATTGTCAGAATCGTTAAATCAATCGAGTTATTTTATTTGTAACATCATAATAAACTATTCCTTCCGATTGATTGCGATAAAACGGAAAAACTAAGGGCAGCACTTGTCACTCCCACTAGTTTTTGGGGTTAAATACTTTTCGGACATCAATTTTTGTTGGCAAGTGCGATCGCGATATTTCGACAACCAAATCTGCGGGAGCGTCACCGTTGGCGAGATTAATCATGCTGGGTATAAATAATTCAGGGTGCAACGCTCTCCAAAAATATTCAACAAATTGGGTGATTTCTTGATCGTTCATGCCTGATTTGCCCGCCGCAATGAGTTTATGTTCAGCTTCGATCCTCCAATCCAGACTGTAAGTGTAATCTTCAGGTACAAGCAAAATTAGGCGATCTAAGTATTCCCAGAGTGGCAGGTAGTTGTGGAGATTGGCGTTACATTCGAGGGCAAAGTCGCGATCGCGTTCTGACAAAATTGGCGGCACAAAATTACTAAATGCAGAAGTCGGCAGAGGGCGCATCCCCACAAACCAGCCCTCAAACAAGACAATATCGGCATCATAGGAAATTTCGGGATCGGTGCGATCACCTGCGCCGTTATGCAGAGATTTATCAAAACGAGGAATCTCGATTGGGTGTGAGCTATCTAAAGGGCGATCGCGCAGTTGCTGCAAAACCTGAATGCCAAGCTCCACATCGTGGGTACTAGGTGGTCCTCGCCAAATAAGATCAGGACAACGATTTTGCAATTTTTGGCGATCGGCATAGGTTTTATATAGATCATCAAGGGAAATACTTAGAAAAGTTTTGCCAAGATGTCGCAGCAAAACATTGAGCACAATTCCTAATGTAGTTTTGCCAGTGCCTTGCCCACCTAACAAGCCTTGGATAAACGTTCGTCCAATTTTTTCTTGCTGGCTAGCTAGGCTTTGAGCAAGGGGCAACCAATAATGCCACAGCATCGGCAATATTGCCGATGGGGGATTAATTTGGATATTGTGGGTGGCTAAAACCTGAGAAATTTTGGGGTAAATCGATCTAAGAACTTGCGATCGCTGATCAACTATTTCGTTAAATATGTTTATGTCTGAAGCATCCATGTCTAACGCCCATCGACAATCATTATTATCCCTTGATTTATTTATTAAAAATTCGTAATCTGAGCTAGTTAAGCGATCGCCTTGAATTATTAGTTCAAAAATTCTTATAGGTATACTTTTAATCATTTCCTTACATGACGAGGCTTGTGCATGATTTAGCCCATAAGTCAGCTATACAGATTACAAATTTACAAAAATTAAGCTCGCAATTAACAATTATTTAACCTAGAATAAATTCGTGAGTAATTATACGCAGGCTCCTCCACAAAAAAACTACATATAGTTACTTGCATTCAAATCACTTAGATCCCTTACTAATACAGAAAATAATTACAATTATGAACTTGAAAGCTCTCTTAATCGTTGCCAGTCTTGGTTTGTCTGCTGGACTAGTTTCTTGCGCTACCGAAACCCCAGCTCCTAAAGCTACTCCAGCCGCTACATCAGCTCCAGCTGCTACTCCTGCTAAAGACAAGGCTGATGCGCCTAAGACCGACTCAATGGCTAAGCCTGATGCTGCTAAAGATGCTAAGCCTGGCGATGCAATGAAGTCTGATAAGCCTGATGCTACTAAAGATGCTAAGCCTGCTGATGCTAAAGACAAGGCTGCTACCGATGCAAAGCCTGGCGATGCAATGGCTAAGCCTGATGCTGCTAAAGATGCTAAGCCCGCTGATGCAAGCAAGCCTGCTGATACAACAGCAACTCCTGCTGCAACTCCTGCTGATGCAACCAAAAAGCCCCAGTAGTATTTTGAATTAGTCAAACAAAAAAGAGGTGATGCAAAGCATCACCTCTTTTTTGTTTGATGCGGAGATCGATTCGGCTAGAATCGAGGCAAACATTGACAGTACTGTAGATATAGCTATGCGATCGCCCACTCAAACTTTAGCCGCTAAAACTTTTCATTGGGTAAGCTTGGTTAGTCTATTCTTGATGATTACCAGTGGTTTACAGATTTATAATGCCAATCCTGTCTTTGGAGGACGAGGGGGTATTCATATACCGCCAATTTTAGGGCTAGGGGGATGGCTCGCGGGGGGCAGACATTGGCACTTTGCCTCAATGTGGATTTTTACGCTGAATTTAGCTTGGTATGGTGTTTATATATTGCTAACGCAAAGGTGGCGACATCGGTTTGTCAGTGGAAAAGATATGAAGGCCTTGGTGGTTAGCCAAAATGAGAAGCGCAAAAACTATGCTTGGCATCGGTTGGTTTACACCTTGCTGATTCCGATTTTGTTGTTATCAATTTTTTCGGGGTTGGGAATGTACAAGCCTGCTCAGTTTTATTGGATTGTTGATAGCTTTGGTGGCTGGGAGCCTCTGCGAATAACGCACTTTATGGCTGTGCCAATTACGCTGATTTTAGGTGGCATTCATTCCCAGTTAGGTCGAAAAGTGGGGGGCGATCGCTTACTTGATTCAATGTTTTGGGAGTAAGTAGCTTGGCTATTTGAGTTTTAATAGCAAAGGCAGCGCTTCGCGCTGCCTTTGCTATATTTAAGTTATGTCACAAGAACCTGAACAAAAACAACCAAACTCAGAGATTGAGTTTGATGATACTGATTTAGTCCCACGCCGCCGCTTTTTAACTCTAGCGGGTGCAGGTTTACTGACGATTGGCTTTGGTAGCCTTGCAGAAGGTCTGGTGGGAGGTTTGTCGGAGCCATTAAACCAGCAGGTTGAGTCATTAATTTTTAAGCCGCAGCAGTCAGTACCAGAATTTCCAATTAGTGCGATCGAACCCGAGAAATTAATTATTAATAGTTTCCGTGGTACGCCAGCGATTAACCCTCTCGCTTATCGCCTCACTATTGATGGTGAAGTAAATAATCCCTTGAGTCTGAGTATGGGAGATCTGCAAAAAGCTTCATTTACGAGCATGATTATCCGTCATGTATGCGTTGAGGGCTGGGCAGCGATCGTGCAATGGGGAGGTGTGAGACTGCGAGATTTAATTGCGATCGCGCAGCCATCTGATCAAGTTAAGTATGTATATTTCTATTCGGCGGATGGCTATTACGAAAGCTGGGATATTGACTCGGTGATGCATCCTCAAACCTTGATGGCATATCAAAAGAATGGGCAACCTCTCACACCAGAATATGGTGCACCTTTGCGTCTAGCCTCACCTGTCAAGCTTGGCTATAAGCTCAGTAAATGGGTAACCAGAATTCAGCTTACGAGTGTGCTTGGCAAAAAACGCGGCTATTGGGAAGATCTCGGTTACGAATGGTATGCAGGGCTATAGCCCTACATAATTTATTTGATTAATTTTTGTTACAATTCTTGTGTTATGTTCAAAATAGCGGATGTGTAAACGTAGCGATTTTCATCCTAATTTTAAAATTCAGGTTAGGTAAAATCTATGCATTTAATATTCAGATCTAGTTTTAATCGGTTTCAAACGATTAATGCCACCCAAGCGTGGTCATTATTTCTCACAGTTTGCAAAAAAGATGATGCACTTGGCAAAAATCCGATGATTGGAAGATATTTAACAGTCGCCATTTTAGGCGCAATCATCGCCCAAATATTAGAAGCAATTTTGATCCCAAGCTAAAAAACATTAAAAGAGTCGCCACTTTGTGACGACTCTTTTAATAGGGCTCATGGTGTTGAGAAAACTTAGACAGCTTCTAAATCTTTTTCACCAGTACGGATACGGATAATTCGCTCTACAGGAGATACGAAAATCTTACCATCGCCAATTTCACCAGTACGTGCGGCAGTAATAACTTTATCTACCACCATATCAACTTGATCATCTTCGATGACAATCTCGATCTTGAGCTTTTGTAAAAACTCAACTGTGTACTCAGAGCCACGGTAGCGCTCTGTTTGTCCTTTTTGACGGCCAAAACCACGTACTTCTGATACCGTCATACCGACTACGCCAGCATTTACCAGAGCAATTTTGACTTCGTCAAGCTTAAATGGACGAATGATTGCTTCAACCTTTTTCAAATTAACTCCTCCACTGATTCTTGAACTTTAATACACTTGAATCGCTACCCAAATTTGTAGCCTAGCATACTTTTTAGAATTGTGATTCAGATTGGCGTTAGGATTGACGTTGCCACAACCACCAACGAATTAGCAATTTCTCTAATTCTATCCAAACAAACATCAAGGCGCTAAAACCAAAGCAAACTGCTAGTTCTTCTGGTCTGAGTAAATGTGTCCCAAAAAAGCGACGGAATGGCTCTACGTAGATCAGCACTAGTTGTAAAACCGTAGTCATAATAACTGATCCCCAGACATAAAGATTAGTTCGCGGATCGAGTTCGATCGTCAGTTGAGTGTTAGAACGAATGGCGATCGCATGACCCATTTGCGCTAAACAGAGGGTAGTAAATACCATCGTTGCCCAACGTTCTTTGTGATAGATATCATCAAAGTTTAAGTTGGTGTAGCCATGAGCCCAAGCCATAAGAGCGATCGTGATAATTGCTAAGACAATCCCAATTCTGACCATGTAGGCTCCCATTCCTCTGGCAAAAATATTTTCACGAGGATCAACAGGGGGTCTTTGCATAACATTGGGTTCAGCAGGCTCTACGGCAAGTGCAAGAGCTGGCAAGCCATCGGTGACAAGATTCATCCATAAAATTTGTAGAGGAATCAAAGGCACAGTTAAGCCCAGCATCGGAGCCGCCGCAATCGTGATGACTTCACCAATGTTGCTACCAAGAATGTATTTGATAAAGCGGCGAATATTGGTATAAACTACGCGACCTTCTTCAGTAGCAGCGACAATCGTGGCGAAGTTATCATCCAGCAAGATCATGTCGCTAGCTTCTTTGGATACATCAGTACCAGTGATCCCCATAGCGATCCCAATATCGGCTTGCTTGAGTGCGGGGGCATCATTCACACCATCACCAGTCATGGCTACAAATTGATGCTGTCTTTGTAAAGCTTGAACGATTCGCAATTTGTGTTCGGGGGAGACGCGCGCATAAACACTAACCTGACTTACTTCTTGATCTAGAGCTTCAGGACTCATGAGTTCTAGCTCTTTGCCTGTGAGCACCCGATCGCCTGATTCAGCAATTCCTAAGTCTTCTGCGATCGCCTTGGCTGTGAGTTGATGATCACCAGTAATCATTACGGGACGGATACCTGCTTCACGACAGCGCTTCACCGCTTCGCGGACTTCAGGGCGAGGTGCATCAAGCATTCCCACTAAGCCAACCCAAATTAGATTGCTCTCATCTTTTGCAGTAATACCATCTTCGGGTAAATACGAAAATGTGCGATAGGCAAAACCTAATACGCGCAACCCACGACTGGCGAGTTCGTTGTTTTGCGCAAGAACATGTTGACGTTGGAAATCAGCTATCTCATGGATCTGATCGCCAATTTGAATATGAGTACAGCATTCTAAAGTTAGCTCAGGTGAACCTTTGCAAAAAAGTACATTACCACCATATTCGCCTTGCACCATTACGCTCATGCGTTTGCGTTCAGACGAGAAAGGAACCTCAGATACACGCGGCATCCGATGTTGCCATTCCGCCGCATCACAGCCACCTTTGCTTGCCAGAACTAACAAAGCGCCTTCAGTGGGGTCGCCGATGATGATCCATTCACCATTTTTTTGCTGCAAAATCGCATCGTTGCAAAATACACAAGCCATCAGCAATTGCTGAACTTCAGGGATGTTGTTCACCGCAAAATTAGAATCTTCAGGTGAATTTCCTAATATATTAAATTCACCAAACGGTGCATAACCATCGCCTGTGACTTGCAAAGAATGTAGTCCTGTGCGAATCCCCTGCACCACCATTTTGTTCTGAGTGAGCGTACCTGTTTTGTCAGAGCAAATCGTAGTGACAGAACCAAGTGTCTCAACAGCGGGCAGCCGACGAATTAGGGCATTTCTTCTGACCATGCGTTGAGTTCCCAACGCGAGAGTAACTGTAACTACCGCAGGAAGTCCTTCAGGCACAACAGCAACCGCCATACTGAGGGAAGTCTTGAGAAGTTCACCAAAGTTACCTTTATTGAGCATTCCCACTAGTACAACTAAGCCCACTAATGCTAGGGAACCACTTACCAGCACATTACCTAGCTGCGTCATCCGTTGTTGTAGAGGGGTATCTTCAGTCTCCACATCTTGAATTAGGGCAGCGATTTTTCCTAACTCAGTCTGCATCCCCGTCTTAGTAACGAGTACCTTGGCGCGTCCCTGCACGACCTCAGTACCTTGATAAACACAATTTAAGCGATCGCCTAAACTCGCATCTTCTTCAAGAATTAATTTCGCTTCTTTGTTTACAGCTTCGGCTTCGCCTGTCAGAGCCGATTCTCGCACTTGTAAATTTTGTTCATCAAGTAATCTGCCGTCAGCAGCGATTTGTACCCCTGCTTCTAAGAGCATGATGTCGCCAGGCACAAGTTCTTTGCCACTGATCTCGATTACTTCACCATTGCGTATTACCCGCACTTTTGGGGAAGACATCCGCTTGAGTGCCGCGAGAGCCTTTTCGGCATTGGTCTCTTGCATGTAGCCAAGGATGCCATTAAGCAAAACAATTGAGCTAATGGCGATCGCATCTTTCGGAAATTCGTTATCCCTAATATCGAGGACAGCCGAGACGACAGCAACTGCCATCAGCATGATCAGCATGATATTTGTGAACTGATCAATAAAGATTTGCAGCGACGATCGCCCAGCTTTTTCAATTAATTCATTAGTTCCATAGCGCTCCAATCTAGATGCAACTTCTTGGCTAGTGATACCTTGATGAGGATCGCTTTTAAGTAATTCTAGAGATTCATCAGCACTGAAGGTATGCCAGCGAGGAATGGGAGGGGCAGGAGTAAGATCTTTTGTCTCAAGTGCCATCGATATTTTTAGGTAAACGGTTATGACTATGGTACTAAAAAATAGTAATTGCTGCCTTAAAGAATCTTGAAGCCAGCAAGCCCAATTATGTGGTTTGAATCACTGTCGGCAATGTAAACCACATAATTAATACCAATTCTCAAAATGGCGGTGCTATTTTGAGAATTCAAAACCTTGTCTGGGTTGGGGTTTTAATCCCAAAGAATGTAGTCACACTTTCAGGGATTGGGACAAGTCATATCGAGAGAATTGTAGTGATAGCGAATTGCGATACAATTGCGAGATGATTAACAATCCATTTTTGCCCCAGCGATTGGTGGGCAGACAAACAGAATTAGAGCAGATTAGTCAAATTTTGTTAGATGATGGTGATTTGCTGATCGCAGGGGTAGCGGGAAGTGGGCGTAGAACTTTAGTCAAATGGGCTGCCCAAAAAGCTGGAGCCAGAGTGATTACTTTAGATTGTTTGCGAGCCACGGATGGAGATCGCTTTTTAAAGCTATTAGCCGAAAGTTTGCTCAGTACCTTTGATAGTCCTGAAGAATTGCTCAAATTACAAGGTTTACTTAAGGAGCAACCCATTAGCTTTGAGCTAACGGAACAATCTAAACCTAAGATGTTTTGGAAACTCTCCTCGGCAGGAATCTGGAATTTATTTGAGCATTTGCTAAGGTTGCCGCAGCAGATGGCAGAATGGCTCGATTGTCGGGTAGCGATCGTGTTGCATAATTTCCCCCATATTCGCTCGTGGGATCGCAAAGGTGAATGGGAAGAATATTTGCGGCGCGAAATTCAACTTCAAAGTCGGGTGAGTTATGTCTTAATCGCCACAGTTCCTGAACCTTGGATGCATAAGCTGAGTCTGCATGTAGTCGAACTTCCACCTTTAAGCAATGTAGAGCTTTGCGAATGGCTCGAACCAACCATGCAAGAAAAGGGTATAAAGTTTGATCCGCAAACTACCGCGTTACAGCTATTTACAGAATACATTCAAGGAAATCTTAGCGATGCGATCGCCTTAACTAGACGCATCTGGCTTGAATATCTTACCCTAACCAATTCTCAATCCCATTCCCAAACTGAATTTCTAGTTCAACCGCATCATGTTCATCAAAACATGTTGGCGCTAGTTGAAGATCTTGCTCCTACCTTTGAGTCTTTGATTATGCTATTGCCGCCAACTCAGGTGAGAGTATTAGAGAGCCTAGCGATCGATCCGACAGTGAGTCCGCATAGTCGTGAATATATCCAAAAGCACCAACTTTCTAAAGGGGGAAGCTTACAAGGTGCGCTAGATAGTTTGGAACAAAAGGGACTAGTTTATAGTGCAAAATATGGATATCGAATTGCGCTGCCCACCTTACAATTTTGGCTAAAGCAGCGCTTAGGGTAGGCAATGCAAAACATTCACACGCTACCTATTGAAGTTGTGCATCTAATCGCTGCTGGGGAAGTGATTGATTCATTGGCGGCGGTAGTAAGAGAACTTGCTGAGAATGCGATCGATGCCCAAGCGACAAGAATCGTAATTTCGATATGGACAGATTCTCTCTCAGTACAGGTGAGTGACAATGGCTGTGGCATGGCGATCGCTGATTTATCCCAAGCTGCAACTCCGCATACAACTAGTAAAATCAATAATGCTGAAGATCTTCAACAGATAAATAGTTTAGGCTTTCGCGGTGAAGCTCTCTATAGTCTTGCCCAACTTGCAGATTTGCATATTTGCAGTCGCCCAGTCCTAGAGCCAGTGGGCTATCAAGCTAATTATGATGAGCATGGCAATTTACAAACCAGCCCAAAAGTAGTCGCGATCGCATCGGGGACAGTCGTCACCGTTCGCAATCTATTTTCGCGTTATCCTAATCGTTTACAATCTTTGCCTAGTAATTCGCAGCAAGCTCGCAAGGTGCAATTACAGATTCAACAAATGGCGATCGCAAATCCTCAAATTAACTGGCAGGTAAATCTCGACAATCGAGAATGGATGACGATTTGGGCAGGAGAGGATGCTAGTGAGATTTTGCCACAAATTATTAGTTCAATTCAGCCCTATGATTTGGTGTTTAGAGAATTCACCCTCATCTCAATCACCCTTGGACTGCCCGATCGCCTATCGCGTCGTCGTCCTGACTGGGTAAAGATTATTCTCAATGGTCGGGGAATTACTTTTCCTGAATTAGAGCAAACTATTCTCTCTAGTTTAGAGCGAACCATACCTCGCAATCGTTTTCCTGTATGTATTGTTAGTTTAAATCTACCCTGCGATCGCATCGACTGGAATCGTCATCCCGCCAAGGCTGAAGCCTATATTCAAAATTTAGGAGATATCCAAACTCAGTTAAAAGATTGCATTACGGAATCTCTCAAAGTTTCTGAATCAAGTTCTCAAATTAATTATGGAAGTGCGGCTAATGAACTATTAAAAACTGCTGAACGCAAAACCTCTTATTTGATTCCTGCCAAGCGGGAGAACTTCAATCAACCAAATTTATCTTTGAAGGCGATCGCACAGGTTCTTGATACTTACATTTTAGCGGAGCACTCAGGTGGTTTATGGCTAGTGGAGCAACATGTTGCCCATGAGCGAGTTCTCTTTGAGCAAATCGAAACTCAATGGCAAATTGTGACTATTGAGCAACCGATTTTATTGAAGCAACTTTCTGACGATGCAATTGACCGTTTACAAGCACTAGGCATAGAAATTGAAGCTTTTGGGAATAACCTATGGGCTGTGCGATCGCTGCCTGAAATTTTAATTGGGCATGAAGATTGTGCAGTGATTTTGCAAGAAATGAGTCATCTGGATGATCCAACTATGGCAAGGGCAACGGCTGCCTGTCGTAGTGCAATTCGCAATGGTACAAAGTTAGAAATGTCCACAATTCGCGATCTGCTCTGGCAATGGCAACAAACCCGCAATCCTCATACCTGTCCGCATGGTCGCCCTATTTGTCTTGCGATCGATGAGTCAGATCTAGCAAGATTTTTCCGCCGCAATTGGATCATCTCAAAATAGTAAGCTTGTGAAATCCTGCAAATAGTAATGCTATTAATTGAGTTGGTATAATTAATCTCAGTTGCTTGGCGATCGCACAGATCAAAAACCTATGACTAATACAATCAGCAAGTTAGAGACTATCTATCCTAGCAGTGACGGACAACCAATGGCAGAAAGTACCGAGCATTATCAATGGATAGTGACGATTACAGGTGGATTGGAATCTCTCTTTAAAGATGATGAGAATGTATTTGTAGCAGGAGATTTACTGTGGTATCCCGTTGAAGGTAAGTCTGATATTCGTCGAGCGCCTGATGTAATGGTGGTATTTGGCAGACCAAAGGGAGCGCGAGGTTCTTACATTCAACACATAGAGTCAGGGATAGCACCTCAAGTAGTATTTGAAATTTTGTCTAGAGGCAATCGTATTTTAGAAATGTCTCGCAAGTTTGATTTCTATCAAACCTATGGTGTAGAGGAATATTATGTCTACGATCATCTTTCCAATGACTTAGCAATATGGATCAGAAATCAAGAACAGAATCGACTAGAGCCTATTGATAAAGTCCAAAATTGGATCAGCTCACGTTTAGGGATTCGCTTTGAGCTAACTGATGAAAGTTTAAATATTTTTCACCCAGATGGGAATAAGTTTTTAACTTATCTGGAACAGGTTGAGCAAAAAGAACAAGCTCTGAATGCTATGTCTAAATATGCAGCTAAGCTTCGCGAAATGGGCATAGATCCTAAAAATCTTTTATGAATGGTAAAGTCTTTATAGTTGGGGCGGGAATTGGTGGCGTAGAGTTTTTGACAGTTCGCGCTAGGGATTTGATATGTACTGCTGAAGTGATTATTAGTGATGCGTTGGTCGATCGCACTTTATTAGATCTGGCTCCAGAGAAATGCGATCGCATCATTGCTGGTAAACGTGGTGGTCAGGAAAGCATCAAACAAGCCGAAATCAATCAAATGTTGGTGGATTATTGCTTGCAAGGTAAGCGCGTGGTGCGGCTCAAGAGCGGTGATCCTTGGATATTTGGACGATCGCTACCTGAGATACTTGCCCTGCAAGTAGCAAATTGTGAATGGGAAGTTGTTGCAGGAATTTCTAGTGCGATCGCGGCTCCCATGTTGGCAGGAATTCCGCTTACGGAAGTGGAAGCGAGTTCTTGTTTTGCGGTGATGACGGGGCATGATTTGGATCGGTTGCCTTGGGAAGCGATCACCCAAATTCCAACATTGGTAATTTTGATGGGGACAAATAATCTGGCAAGCTTGTTAGAGAAATTACAAACGGGAAAATCTGGGGATACAAAAATCGCGATCGTGCGTTGGTGTGGAAGAGCCGATCAACAAGTATGGACAGGAACTCTGACAGATATTCAATCGAAATTACCCGAAGGTTCGCTATCGCCATCGGTGATTATTATTGGGGAAGTCGTAAAGTTTCATGAGCAATTGTCGCGTCAAGGCAATCAATCATTGGAAAATTTTGAGCAAAGCGTAGATCTCGAAAAGGGAAAATTAGCGTTGCAAGGCAAAACGATTTTAGTGACAAGGGCGGCAGGTCAGGCTAGCCAATTTACAGATTTATTGACCAGTCAAGGTGCAAAGGTAATCGAGATGCCAACTTTGGCAATTTTGCCACCGACTAGTTGGGAAATGCTCGATCAGGCGATCGCCAATCTTACTAAATACGATTGGCTAATTTTGACCTCAGCAAATGCCGTTGAGAGCTTTTTTGGGCGCTTGCGAGAGGCTGGCAAAGATAGCCGTGCTTTGCATTCACTTAAAGTTGCCGTAGTCGGGCGCAAGACAGCAGAAGTTTTGGCAAGTTATGGGATTTCTCCAGATTTAGTGCCAACGGATTTTGTTGCCGATGCTTTGGTTGATGCTTTTCTTGCCATTCCCAATCATGTTTTAACTGGCAAAAAAATGTTATTCCCGCGTGTAGAGTCGGGCGGACGTGAGATTTTGGTGGAGCAGTTACAGCAGCATGGGGCAATAGTTGACGCAATCGCGGCTTATGAGTCGGGATGTCCTAAGGAGATCGATCCTGTCGCGCTAGAAGCTATTCAAAATCAGAGACTTGATGCGATCGCCTTTGCTAGCTCCAAAACCGTAAAGCATTTTTGCAAATTACTTGATCGCGTCGAGTCTCAAGAAACTTGGCGATCGTGGATTGCTGAGGTGAAAATCGCTTCAATTGGGCCGCAAACTTCTAAGACTTGCTACGAGTTATTTGGGCGCGTTGACTGCGAGGCTTTGGAATACACCTTAGATGGGCTTGCTGAAGCGATCGGCAAAAGTTTTTAAATAAGAACAGGTGCAAAGCGACTGCTCTTATTTTGGGGCTATTCAAAAATTACAAAAACAAACAATTCCCAACATTTACTTGTTTTTTCCATACAATATAAGTACATAAGGCTCTTTGAAAACTGTAATTTATACCTCACACCACAAGGCATAGATTACAGAAAACCCTCGAAATCAGATTTTTTACGAATGTAAAAGAGCCAATTGCTGAGCTTAATAGCATTTTTTATTGAGGCTGAATGTATGGAACTTGTTGCTTATCTCCACAGTGAAGTGCTTTGCGAACTCATAGAGCAAGGCGAATCTATTAATCAGACTTTAGATTGTCAATTGCTTGATGCGATCGCCCAATCCTCACGTCATGCCAAGTCAGTCTTATGTATTGGACTAGCGGCGGGGGTGATCGCGATTAATGCTATGCCCCTTGCTGCTTTTGCCTACACACCTGAAGTGGCAAACATTCAACAACTATTAGCCAAGCGCGGCTTTAACCCAGGTGCGATCGATGGGGTTAAGGGTGCGGCTACTACAGAAGCAATTATTGCCGCGCAAACGTTTTACAAATTAAATGCTGATGGTGCGATCGGAGCACAAACCATTGCCGCTTTGGAAGCAGACACCTACGAAGCTAATGTTTCCCTCGAAGCTACACCCGTCAAAGCCACACCTGTTAGCGTCGCTAATAGCGACAACAAATCAGACTCAATCAAAAATTTGCAGCAATTGCTAAGCGATCGCGGTTTTTATGGCGGTGCGATCGATGGGATCAGTGGACCAATGACCCAAGAGGCAATTATTCTGGCTCAAAAAACCTACGGCTTAGTTGCTGATGGAGTTGCAGGATCTCTAACTATTGCCGCATTAGAGGCTGGCAGTAATTATGTCCCGAAGAGCAACATCGCTAGTACTAAATCAGACTCAATCAAAAATTTGCAACAATTGCTAAGTGATCGCGGTTTTTATGGCGGTGCGATCGATGGGATCAGTGGACCAATGACCCAAGAGGCAATTATTCTGGCTCAAAAAACCTATGGCTTAGTTACAGATGGGGTGGCAGGATCTCTAACCATGTCTGCTCTGGAAGCAGGTAGTAATGTTGTACCAGTTAGTTATAAAGAGGCTGCTAGTCAAGACAGCACAAGCAATGTTGCCGATAACTCCATTAAAAAAGGGCAAACCCTTTTAAGTAATCTAGGCTTGTACGATGGGGAGATCGATGGCATTCAAGGCTCAAAGACTACCGCCGCTATTAAAAAAGCTCAAGCATTGTATGGATTACCCGTCGATGGAGTTCTGACTTCAGCAACTCTAGCCGCATTGCAATCTTAGAAAATCAGTAGCCATGCTTAGTATGGCTACTGATTTCTATGGATAATAAAAACGCCAAGCGCTTTTATTATGATTAATTTATGAATGCTGTTATTGATCTAGATATCCCCAAAATGGCGATCGCCCTCGGTATGGTGGCAATCGCTATTAGTTTATCGGTTTGGCAAAAATTAGCGATCGCTAAGAATTTATTAGTCGCCACCTTTCGCAGCATTATTCAATTAATCGTAGTGGGATTTTTACTGGATGCGGTATTTGAAATTAAGCAACCAGTCGTGATTTTATTCATCATTTTCTTGATGAGCTTAATGGCAGCCCGTGAAGCTAAAAATCGCGTGCGGGAAAAAGTACCTTACATTTTGCCAATTATGTGGATATCGGTCATCGTTGGCACGTTGGCAATTCTCGCTTACACCACATTTTTAGTTGTACAGCCTGATACTTGGTATTCACCACAATATTTAATTCCCCTAGCAGGAATGATCTTAGGGAATTCAATGAATGGTGCTGCGATCGCATCTGAGAGATTTACACAGGATTTAGTCAAGCGATCGCGAGAAATCGAAACACATTTATGTCTGGGTGCAACACCAAAACAGGCGATCGCAAATTACCAATCTGATGCGATCAGAGCCTCGATGATCCCCACGATTAACGTGATGATGGTGACAGGTGTGGTGTCCTTACCAGGGATGATGACTGGACAAATATTAGGCGGTGTATCGCCATTACTGGCGGTGCGTTATCAATTAGTGATTTTGTTTGCGATTACCACCGCAAATCTAATCACAGCTCTGATATTAACTAATCTCGTTAGTCGTCAGTTTTTCACTCCAGCCCAACAATTGAAATTGCCCTAAAAACAAAGTAGAGTGGGCACTTTGCGCCCACTCTACTTTGTTTTTAGGTAATTAAACACTAATAGTTTTACTACTGCTTGATTGATTTAACTGCTTAAATTTACGGCGGACAAACCGTAAGAAAGTTAGCCATCTTTGAGCAGGATAATCATAAAAAGAAAAAATGTCACCATAAGCAGCAAAAGCATTTTGATGATGTAACCAATGTCTTTCGGGCGTAGTGATAAACAATAAATCACACCAAGATTTAAAAGGTTCTGGAGTTTTCCATTCAAGGATTGAAACATGTCGCCACACAACATGAAACTCACCTAATAACAACCCAATAATCGTACCAACAGCTGATAATTGCCACAGCCAAGGTGTGAATATAAAGTAAGGAACCGCTCCTAAAATGCCATCTAGCATTACGAGAGGATTTCTGGTCAAAACTGCATAGTGAAGAAAGCTGCGGTTTTTGCCATGATGCACGATGGAGTGAAACTTACCAAACACATGTTCAGGAACATGATACAAAAATGTTGAAAAGAAGTCGCCTAGCAGAAGCAACAGCAATGTTGCTGTAATTGCCCTAATAAACTCTAAAGTAACTTCTAAAATAACTTCCAAAGTAAACCCTCACAACTTGATTCAAGCCTAAGAGATGAAGTTAAAGCTACGTTTATACCGAGGTTAAGAATCGATTTGGGCTAAATAAATGTACTTGGATCGACCATAAATCGTTAAATTAATCTTGAGAGCAACTTAACAAAACTTAAGGTTGCGATGAAGCCGCTAGGCGATCGCTTAAAAATCGATACCAAGCTGCCGCAATATCAATATCAGTAAATCTAATACTGGGCATCTCGCCAGTTTTCAGGACTAATTCCAAATAAATTTTCTTGGCATTTAAGGGAAATTCAGCGTCTTTTTCATCAAAAAACTTGCTGTCAATCCGAAATCTGATACGGGCAATATCTTGAAAAGTAACTGTTTGAATATCAAGTGGATCTTTGCGAGTGGGCTTTCCCCATGTTAGGCGATCGTCTTTTTGACCTAACACAGCATAAATATCATATTTATGGCGTTCAAACTGCTCCGCCCAACGTTTATAGGATTCAATTTTTTGGTACTCATTCCAACCAGACCAAGCCAGCCAGAAAAAAACTGCCAGCAGCGGCAACCACAATAATCCACGTTCCATAGATTAAAAATTAAGTATGTTTACTAGTAAAGCTTGCCTTACTTAGGCAAGCTTTACTTTGTTATATCAGCAACGCTGTAATTACGAGTATGGAGGGGTTCGAACCCCCGACCCTCAGAACCGGAATCTGATGCTCTATCCAACTGAGCTACATACCCATACAAAATGAAATCATAACATAGCTTATCGCAAAGTAGCTGCAACGCTAAGCGTTGCTAGCAATTCTCATTATAAAAATCGGTTGTTTGAAAGCGCACCGTTGGCGGGCTTTCAAACAACCGATTTTGGTGTTTCCAGCGCCGAGGGTGCTGGAAACACCAAAATCGGTTCTATAAAATGAGAATTGCTGAAGCTTTAGATTTTATGTATTAAAGGAAAATCTCCTTACTGCTAATAAGCTACCCAACACACCAATAACTGATCCAAAACATACTAAGACCGCAGGCAACAGAAGCTGTACTCGTAAATCAGTAGTCAGCCCTAAAGTTAGCGACTTGATTAATTCTGGCTGATTGACAATCGCGTCACCTAAAAGATTAGTGCTGAGCATCAGCATTAAATAAGCAGTCCCAGCACCTGTAATTCCAAAAAATACCCCCTGCAAGACAAACGGAAAATAAATCCACACCGCCGTTGCACCCACTAATTGCATTACCTCGATTTCACGTCGCCTTGCCAACACGATCAGACGAATTGTTGTAGTAATAACCGCGATCGCAATTACCGTAAAAATCGCCACGAGCGCCACACTGCTATTACTTAAAGCACGGCGTAATTGTCCAATCCGCTCCACAACCTCATTGGTATACCAAACCTCATTAATCCCCTTTAAGCCAGAAATACGTTTGGCAACATCAGGCACGCGATCGCTAGACACAGCCCTCACCTTAAACTCATCAACCAAAGGATTCCCCCCAAGCTGTTGCGTTGCTTGATTAAGATCATTTTTACCCAGATCCTTCATCAAATTTTGCCAAGCATCTTCCTTAGGAATCAGCTTTGCAGCGGTAACACCTTCAACCAATAGTAAACGTGGTTGCATCGACTCACCAACGACATTTTCGTCTAAGTAAACCGAAATTTCTAATTGACTTCCTAGCTGCCCCAGAACATTTTCCAGTTGCCAAGAAATTTGTAGGCTTGCCCCAAACAAAAACAACAACACTGCCACAGTACTAATAGCAGCCCAATTCATCCAGCCGCCACGCCGCAGTCCTAAAAAAGTCTCACGTAGCAGATATTCGATTTTAGTGAAGAAGCGAACGACGTTTTGTACCATAACTTTAAAGAGTTCGGTGTGTGGGCGTTGCCCACACACCGAACTAAAACTCAAATTGTGATTGACAGACTACTAGACGATGTAACCATTTTGCAAATGCAAAACAGGATGATTAGCCGCTCTGACTAACTGCTCATCATGAGTAGTCAAAAGCACCGTCACCCCAAACGAATTCAACTTTTTCAAAATTTTAATTACTTGCCAAGCATTATCAGGATCAAGATTACCTGTTGGCTCGTCCGCAAGTACAAGCGGCGGAGTATTAACGATCGCTCTCGCAATACTTGTCCTTTGCTGTTCCCCTCCCGAAAGCTCTTCAGGAAAACAATCCGCCTTATGCATTAAACCAACCATCTTCAAAGCAGGCTGGACACGTCGCTGAATTTCCTTGTAAGTATAGCCTTGAGCCATTAAAACAAAGGCAATATTTTCAGAAACAGTGCGCCGTGGAACAAGTTTGTAATCTTGAAATACAATGCCAATTTTGCGGCGCAACATCGCCAGATTATTCCCCTTTAAACCGTTAAGGTTAACCCCATTCACAATTACATCCCCATCTGTAGCTTGTTCTGCACCATAAAGTAACTTCAATAATGTGGATTTCCCCGATCCCGAATGACCTGTAATAAATTTAAAGTCACCTTTATAAAGCTCTATGTTCACGTCGCGTAATCCAATAGCGCCGTTAGTATAGGTCTTGCGAACATTTTCTAATTTAACGATGACCGACTTTTGACCCTTAGTGGTATTTTCGTCAAAAGTTTTGGCTGTGTTTGATTCGATTGATGTTGGGTTTAGTTTTGTTGGCAGTTTTAGCATGGGCGATCGCTTGAATATCCTAAAAAATCTGAGCATAGTAAAGATATGCCCGATCTTGGTACTTGAGATTATACAGACCAAGTCAAGTGATCAACATCAGCTATTGTTGCCAATACCAAACTATGTAGCTATGTAAGTTTTGCGCGACCAAAGCACAAAATGGCTAAGCCATTTTGTGCTTTTAAAACCCTTACTGGGTTTAGTTTTTAATTCGCAAAAATGTTTTGAAAAGTCGGAAAATCAGTTTTGATAAAAATTACTATCAAATTAGAGCGAGTCTTATCTAATTTAGGGGTAGCTATATGCTAAATTATTGCGGATTTAAGAGCTAAATCTGACAAAAACTAGTAAGCTTTTATTTACTTACTAAAGCCTCAAATTTATAAAAGCTCAAATAAATCGGCTAATTAAACTAAAAAATGCTTGCTATCATTGTCGTTTAGAACTTGAGCTATCCTGTCAATGGTAGTCATGTAATCTCCCAAAAAACTAGCTAATCAAGCTAAATCTCTATTCACCAAAATAACTGAGGGGTTATCAGCAGTGGCAGCTCGCAAAATACTAGTAATTGACGACAGTCGCGTAATCCGTAATATGGTGCGTGACATGCTCCCGCCAGCAAACTTTGAGGTTCTAGAGGCAGCCGACGGTATTAAAGGACTGGAGATGATCCAGCAAGAAAAGCCTTGGATGATCATGCTAGATTTCTTATTACCTAAAATGAGTGGCTTTGAAGTTTATGAAGCTTTGCAACAGAGTCCAGATCTGAGCCGTATTCCTCTAGTTTTAATGTCTGGTCGGAAGGAAGAGGTCACTAGTAAAATTGGAGAACCATTTGAAGATAAGTACTTTGTATTTATTGAAAAGCCTTTTGAGCAAAAAGAACTGATACCCGCAATCAAAAGAGCGATGGCCCTGGCAGAAAAGCGTCCACGGTCTTCAATCATGCCTATCGCCCCAACAACTGAGAATAGCGTTTCTACTCGGTCAGATGATGCTCTAGTTAAACGAATTGAAGAACTAGAAGCTAAGCAGAAGCTATTAGAACAACAAATGGCTTCACAGCAAAAACAATTCCAACAGCTAGTGGACTTTATCAAGAAAAAAATAAAGTGAGAAGCCCATATCCAACAGCAGAACGACACTTCAGAGACCTCTGTTTTTTAGTGAGTTCCATCAATTACAACTGACTCATTGATGCATAGAACCATCAGGCATGATTGTTCCACTTAACTTTGTATGATCTAATTTGGCCAGACTAAGATCTGCTTTCAATAGGTTTGCACCTCTTAGATTAGCTTTACTTAAATCTGCTCTCGTCAAAATTGCACCTCGCAAATCTACTTTTTCGAGATTTGCACTGCTCAGATCTGCCCAGCCAAAATCAGCCCCGCGGAGATCAGCACCACTAAAGTTAATGTGAGTCAAAATTGATTCGCTTAGATCAATGCCGTGTAAAGAGACACCTTGCATATCACTGTCATGTAAATGTGATTGCCCAAAGTTACGATCACCTTTAGCATAACGCTCAAGTAGTTCGGCTTTGGTCAGCGCAGCATGAGAAGGTAAGGTCATAGTTAAAGACTCAAAAGATGGTCTATTTCTCATATTAAGAGCAGATGTGGCATGAAGTATCACCTCTGCTAGATAAAGTTATACATTTATTTTTGTTATGACAGATTGGCTACAACGAACAGAATTACTAATTGGTGCAGATGGCGTAAACAAACTCAAATGCGCCAATGTTTTAGTCGTTGGCATGGGCGGGGTGGGGAGTTTTGCAGCCGAGTTTTTATGCCGAGCTGGGATTGGCAAAATGACAATAGTCGATGGCGATCGCGTTGATCCTTCTAATAAAAATCGTCAGATTGTGGCGCTCAATAGCACAGTCGATATTCATAAAGCCGATGTCATGGCAGCACGAATGCATGATATTAATCCAGACATACAACTAACGGTTATCAAAGAATTTCTTACCCCAGACCTAATGATGGAACTAGTAACAACTAAGTTTGATTGGGTACTAGACTGCATTGATAGCTTGCAGCCCAAACTTTATTTCCTTGGTGCAGCAGCTACTAATGGCGTAAAAGTGGCAAGTAGTATGGGAGCAGGTGGGCGAGTCGATCCGCAAAAGATAAGAATTGCACCAATTTTTGAAACTGATTGTTGCAGGTTTGCTTACAAAATCCGTAAAGGTCTACGCCGAAAAGGGTTTG
This sequence comes from Pseudanabaena sp. BC1403, assembly GCF_002914585.1. Lineage (NCBI taxonomy): Bacteria > Bacillati > Cyanobacteriota > Cyanophyceae > Pseudanabaenales > Pseudanabaenaceae > Pseudanabaena > Pseudanabaena sp. BC1403. The sequence continues at coordinate 1,309 of NZ_PDDM01000026.1, read as the reverse complement.
CTAATGCAAATATTATTGCAGTATATTCTGAAGAATTAGTAAATCGTGATTCGCTGCAACTAACCGATGGCAGTAATTTTAAGCGATCATATTACGGCACAATTTCCTATTTGCCTGCTCTGTTTGGATTAAATCTAGCCAGTATAGTGATTCGGGATCTCATAAGCTAAAAGGATCTGCACTAAGTGCAGATCCTTTTAGCTTATGAGATTTTTTGGTATAAAGCGAATGGCGGGAATCGAACCCGCAACATCTGCTTGGAAGGCAGAGGTTTTACCACTAAACTACATTCGCAAATGAAAGATTTGATATATCCAGTTAATAACTATAGCAGCGATCGTAACATTGTCAAAGCCTTCCGCTAAAATAATAGAGAATCCGATTAGCGGATTCTCTATTATTTTAGAATTCGCAATAACCTTGATCCATCTCAATGCGATCTAGCACCTTTAAACCACGTGGTTCTCCCAGTTTACGCAATGCATTTCTTGCATCGGTCTGCACACTAAGATCATCATCATCAAGAGCATAAATCAACGCATCAACGGCATCTTGATAAATTTCATCTTGAGTATCAAAATCGCGGCGCATTTGCACAATTAGCTTACCGATTGACCATGCACAATTACCACGCACAGCAGACATCGAATCTTTGGTTAACGCTTCGGTTAGAGGCTCAATCGCTTGCAGATCACCCAATTGTCCCAACGCACTAGCAGCCCATAAGCGCACTGCCGTAATATCATACCTAAGCGCAGAAATAAGCGACTGCAATCCTAATGTGGCACGACAGGTTCCTAATGCCCAAACGATACCTTTACGTACATAGCCATTCCAATCTTGTTTGAGTTGCCTGATTAGAGGTGCGATCGCCTCATCGCTCTTATTACGCCCAAGAGCATAAGCAGCACTGACACGTACTAAAGGACATTCATCTTGCAGCAATTCGATGAGACTGGGTATCGCTCTTTGATCTTCTAACTCACAAAATGCTCTTGCAGCCTGCATTCTCTCTAAAACTATAGCCGAGTTGAGAAGTGCCAGCATCTCATCAGGATCTAGAAGAGGCATTTCCTCTTCAGGGGGCAAATCCAATGGACTCAGTGGATTTGCTTCAATATCTAAGATAGTTAGGTCGTCATTCAGCGTCATGGCGATCGTCATAGCAAAAATCAAGCAAAGTTGGATGACCCAAGGTGTAGTTGTTATCTTACAGCGCTTTGTCCTGTAGCAAAACCTATATAAGAATTTAAGCTTATATACCTACAAGGCAGAAAGCAAAAAAGAGATAGATAACAATGTTAAATGT
>NZ_PDDM01000025.1 GCF_002914585.1 Pseudanabaena sp. BC1403 | reverse complement strand
GTTTCTGATATCTCCCTCCTGTTTCTATCCTTGCTTTTTTCCTATTCTAATTATTTTGCGCTTCTTTTTGGGAGCGGAATGTGGGTTGGAAGTACCTCGACATACTTAACCTAGAATATTAATCGCTTCGGTCGCTATGAGCTAGACTTGGAAAAACACCCACCCGAGCTAGTCTATGACCTCTGGTCATGAGCAAGATTTCTTTATGTCCACAAAATGTAGGAATCATTGTCGTACACCACCAATGCCCAGTAATCCCAGTTATAAGTTTTTTTGCCTATACTTAATCACTAAAAGAATCACTAGTTAGACTATATATCATTTTTATTTTATTTGCATATCCCTGTAAGCTATGAAATTCTCCATACTCTCTTTGCATACAATTTAACTTTTCTCTGATGTATGAATCTTTTGTAAATCCTACTATTTTATCCATATCACTAATAGGAACTTGCCAATCTATGATTAAATCTTCTAAATGATATTTAGAAAGCTCTGATGCCATCCAAGTATTACTCATAACCACAGGGATCTTCCCTGCTATTACACATTCTGTAAATATACCTGATGTTCTTTCTCGATAATCAAAAGATTTATAGGGCATTAGACAAATATCGCAAGTTAATAGCCACTTTAGATAATCAGATCTTGACAGAATATCTTCAATTAGTTGGACTCTTACTCCACCTGTAACCGCAGGTATTACAGAGCTTTTAGCTGCTAATACACATATTTTATTAGCACTTTTACAAACCGTAGTAGCAAAAAACTTCATAATATCTAGCCCTTTCTCTTCCCTTGGCGAGCCAACCCACCAACATAAGATTTCATTATCTGGCTTAGCAAAAGTATCAGTACTATGTGTAACTTCAGTGTGCGGGATGGGTACTACATTTACTGGCATCTCGAAATAGCTAGATAGCGACTTACTTAAAAGCTCACTATCCGTAATTAATTGAAATTTTTTAGAAGGCAGTAAAAATTTAATTAAATTATTAAGGTATTTATAAAAAAATCGATTTTTTTGATTATGAATATCTCGCCGATAAAGTAACCAAATTGATAAATTTTTTCTAGGTATCAACAATAAAGTTAATATAATTGCTAATAAATGAGGAATGACAAACCTCTCTAAAAAAATTACCACATAGCCTGAATCTGGAATTACTTTCACTTGTAAATACTTTGCTAATCGAGTTGCCCAGTCATAAATATCTTTTATTTTAAAAATTTTGAATATTGTGGAAGTTTGCCATTCAAGATTGTTACTATCAAGGCAGGTGGTCCAGTTAGTTGGTAGTTGATTAATTATGGTATCAGGAGATGTTGCTACTAAATGTTTATATCCAATTAAGCTAGCAGCTTTGCCTACAGTTTGATGATATTCATAAACATGACCTTGACCATTGAGCAAGTCAGGTACAACTGAAACTAGAGTAGGCATTATAGTATTACTATTCGCTTTGTTCATATTCTAGTAACTAGTTAATTCAAGCAACCTAAATTCTTATAATCTCTACTGTTTCTATTAAGCTATTAAAAACAGAAACTAATTCTTGGCGATCCCCAGATAGCATCTTTGCTGTTAATACTCCTCTACCAGTAAGTACAAGTATCGCACTACACCCAGCACTAATAGCACATTCAATATCACTAGGTGCATCCCCTATAAGGAAAGAATGGGAAAGATCAATGCTATATTTCTGTGCTGCTTGAAAAATCATTTTTGGAGATGGTTTTCGACACATACATTGATCGGAAGGGATATGTGGACAAATCAAAAATTCTTTAAAGGTTACTCCAAAAAAACTATATTTTTCAATAATATAATTGTGGATTGAGTTAACCATATCCATAGAGAAATAACCTCGCCCAACACCTGATTGGTTTGTAATTACTATTAATAAATACCCTGCATCTTGCCATTTTTTTAATGCTTCTCCAGCTTTTTGCGGTATTTTTACTTGAGTAGGATGACTTAGGTAAGGAATATAGTTAACGATGACACCATCCCTATCTAAAAATAATGCTTTTGTTAATTGAGTAGAGGAATCATTTTGTATAAAGTTCATAGCTCATATTTCGGGAAATAGTTTAGACTCTACTTGTTCGCAAATACGATGATAGGTAATAACATGAATTTCTTGGACTAATGGTGTATGAGCTACTTCAACAAATAAACTATAATCCGTTAGAGATTGTAAAATACCACCATTATTTCCCGTCATTGCTATGGTTGTTATTCCTAGTTTTTTGGCAGTTTCTAGCGCTAGCGCCACATTTTTAGATTTACCAGAGGTAGAAATTGCCCACAAGATATCCTTTGGTTTGCCTAATGCCTCTAGCTGACGCGAAAAGACTGTCTCAAATTCATGATCGTTAGACCATGCTGTAAGTACCGCAGGGTTTGAGGATAGGGATATCGCTGCCAAACCTTTACGTTCAAGCAAAAAACGACCAATGAATTCGGCTGCAATGTGCTGAGCATCTGCCGCCGAACCACCGTTACCACAGATAAATAATATATTACCATCTTGAAAACATTGAGCAATCAAATCTGTGACTGCATCAATTGATTCACAGTAATCATCAGTAAAAGCTTCTTTAATTTGACTCAGCCTATCTTCAATCCAATAACTCAATATTACCTCCTCAATTAATTTCTTGGCACAAATTGTGGTCTTTGTTCCCGAAACCAATCAATCGTTTTACCTAGCCCTAACTCTAAGGAAGTCAGACTTAAATCTGGAATATAGTGCCTTAATTTTTGGACTTCCAAACATTTAGATTTAGCTCCAACATACCGTTCAGTATCAAACTGGATCAAATCAAAATCATAACCAACATTTTCACAAATTAGTTTGGCAAAATACTTAATTGAAAACTCTTCACCCGCTCCAATATTTATAATTTGGTTGTCAATATTATTTGCTAAATGTATGGAAATATTAACAAAGTCATCAACAAACACAATTTCGCGGCATTGATTGCCGTCTCCCCAAAGAATTACTGTTTCGTCATAGAGTTTAGCCCAAATAATTTTGCGAATTAAATCAAAAATAAAATGCATTTGTCGTCCGTCAGTATGATAGCCGGGACCATAAAGTGTTGAAGGCACTAAGCAAAGATATTTCAAACCATATTGTTTCTGTAATGCTAGATGTCCTGCATACAACATTCGCTTAGTCATTGCATAGGTAAACAAGCTATCTATAGGCATTCCCATTAGATAGTTTTCTTCTGTTAATGGTAATTCTGGAGAGTAGGCACAACTAGTTCCCATACTGATGAGCTTTGCCTGTGGTTGATATTGCTGCCACCAAGAAAGGACGTTAGTATTTATACGTTGATTAACAATCCATTGCTCACCTTGGTGATATAAACAAAAATCACCCGCTTGAGTCCAGGCGGCTAAATGATAAATTTGATCATAGGCAATTTGATTAAATTTCAATAGCGAATTTCCTTGCTGCAAGTCACAGTTTTTAGAGTTTAAGCGATAAACTTTATGACCTAAATTTTCTAAATGAACACATAATGCTGTTCCTAAAAATCCTGTAGCACCAGTAACTAATATTTCCATTGACCTAGACCTCCCGTGGATTGACAGGGAAGTAAAACTCCACACCTTTGTCAATTAGATGCTGATTATTAGCAAGAATCTCCTTTTTGAAGTTCCAAGCTAGAACGTAGTATATATTGGGCAAGCTGGAAACTTCTTTTTCGATAACAATAGGAATGTGCATCCCAGGAGAATATAGGTTGCGGCGCAACTCATTTTTTTCTACTAAACAATCTAGATATTGAGTACCTACGCCAAAGTAATTCAGCATAGTATTTCCTTTTACTGGTGCACCAAAGCCAAAAATTTTCTTGCCGTGTTTTTTAGAAGCTTCCAAATAAGCTAAATTTTCTAGTCTCATCTGTTTGATTCGTTCAGCAAATTTGAGATAGGTGGCAAATTCATTACTTTGTTCATCTATTTCTGCTTTTCGCAAGGATTGTAAGCGATCGCTAACTTGACGCTTGCCCTTGTGAGTAACAAAACCAACAATTGAACCACCATGAATTGGTGCAAGATAGGCATCAAACATTTCTAGCCTATGTCGATTGAGCAGTACTTCAATATTTTTGAGGTTGTAATAAAGTAAATGCTCATGGTAGATCTGATCGAAAGCTAAATTTTCGACAATTCGTTTCATATAAAGAAACTGTACGACAAATACGCCATTGTCTAGAAGTGCTTCACGGATGCCTTCGGTTACAGAGTGTAGTTCTTCAAGATGAAAGAATACCCCTGCGGCATTGATTATATGAAATTTACGGTTAAGTCTCTGAACTAACTCAAGATTGAAGAATTCATTGAGAGTTGTAATTCCTGATTCATTAGCAATTTTTGCAGTGGTTTTTGAAGATTCAACCCCAAGAACTTCATAGCCTAGCTCTTGAAAATGCTTTAGTTGCGTACCATCGTTAGAACCAATATCTAAGACAGATTTAGTTTGTATGTCCAGAAAAAAGCGTTGATCTATATCTTGGGCAACTGTTCTAAAATGATCGCTCAAAGACTTGGTGATACCCGATAAGTAGGTGTGGTTCCCAAACATAATTTCTTTCTTTACGGTGTAGTCTAGCTGGGCTGTTGAGCAGTCATGGCAATATAGCACCCGCAGAGGATAAAATGGTTCTTTACCAATTTCTTCTAACTTCAGAAAATGATTACACCAAGGCTGAGAACCAAGATCTACAGCAAGTTCTAAATTAGTTGAATCACAAACACGACAGTTCATGAATGGTTATATCCTCAGTAAAATAAAATTAAAAAACAAAATTAAATGTAAGGAGCCGACTTAAAGTTGTTAAATTCTAAGATTTGAGATACTCTTCCATTTTTAATTACAAAAGTCTGATCAGAAGTGCCGTTTAAAAATTCAAAATAAATATTTGTTTCACAAGGTTTTGTTAGATCTATTACCAAATCTCTATAGTTTTCTGCAAGCAATTTTGTGTAGCCGTGATATCAGTAAGCCATAGGAATGAATGTTGTTCATGACGATTGTCATTAAAAATTTGATAAACTGGCTCAATTATCAGATTGCTTTGGGATAAGTGAACTTGCTCTAATGTCTTAATAGTTTGCTTTGTATTAAAAAGTTCAAAAGCGATCGCTGTTTTGGATAGTTTAGAGATTAAGTCTAGAGAACGATAAGAGCATAAAAGATCTTTTATGCCAGATAAATAATGCAATACAGGGGATTGAGGTATTCTTTCTTGAAGAAAGCATCCTAAATTATAAGCATACTCAATATCAGTACTCCAATGTCCACAAAATGACTTGCGATATCGCAAGCAAGTATAAAATAAATCTTCTACTTCAGTAGGATCGCGGTTAGCAAAAGCATATTCAACTCCAGCTAATGTTCGATGTAAGTACCAAGCTCGTAAATCTTCGATTTCGGCTCTAGGATGTTGCGTAGTCCGTTCATCTGGATAGTTGCGAAAAACACCTAAGACTTTTGGTATTGCTTTGGTTTTAATAAACGGTAATATCCGCCCCTTAAACTCAGTATCTCCTGCGGCAGTGAATGTTGCATCGTAATATCCAAACCGATCATGAATAGAACGACGATATAGTGCTCCGACCCAAGATAAATAGCAAGTTTCTAAGTAAACTAAGTCCTGTTTATAATCACGTCTATCGTAGGTCATGACATCGTTGACCCACATTCCTTGGCTATCAACATTTGTGACGAGACTGTTTGCCTGTACCCAATCTAAAGTTGGATCTGCATCTAGCTCAGCAGATAAAATTTCAAGGCACTCTGGAGTAATCGTTTCGTCTACGCCTAAAAAAGTTAAGTATGGAGAACGGGAAAGAGATATGCCTCTATTCCAAGCGCTTTGAATGGTTTCACGATTGAAACTTCGCGCAAATATAATAGGTATATTTACAGAATCTATAACTTTTAAATACGCATTGTATTCGTCAGACCTAGAACCACTATCAACTAAGATAATTTCAACTAAACCTGCTTTAATCAGTGTTTGATATTGCAGGGTTTGTAGAAACAGGGGCAGTTTTTTAGATGCGTTGTAGAGCGATACTATAATTGAAACTTTATAGGTCGATTCTTGTCGGCGATCGCTGATAAATTCATATTCCCAATTTGCATTAATTTTGTTGTTTGCTAATGCTTCTTTTAAAAAGGTTTTGGACTTCTCATTACCTAATGCATCATCACCGTACATAGCTTCGGCGGCAAGTGCTTCACGGCTAAATCCACCAGAATTTAATATAGGTACAACTGTTGCTAAATCTCCAAATCGATCGCTTCCTAGCGATCGCATAGCCCTTATGTAGTAAGTAGCAGCAACAATATCATTACCTCGTGCTTTCTCTAATCTGGCAATTTCCCTCCAGATCCGTACCCGATCAACGCTATATTCATTAGCAATTTCCCAACAAGACTTTAATTTTATTGTTAACTTATCCCTACTACCTTCACTTAAAAAGAATATATTTCTATATTTATTTGGTAATGATAAAGATCTTAAGCCTTGGTCAATAATTCTTAGATATTCATAACTATTCTTACTTAAATAAGATAGGATTCTACTTTTTGCAAATTTTTTAGGATCCCTGATTAATGGTTTTATTCTCTTTAGATATTGTTTAATTTTTGTGTTAGCGATTACCTCAATTATAGTTGACTTTAAACTAGGAGTATTCCTCTCTTTGATTAATAGAGAATACCAAGAATCCATAGTTGCAGATATTGAACTGTCAAAGACTGATTTATTTGAATATATTCCTACTATTTCTGATGCAAAAGGTTCTAAAGAAATCTTAGATAAGAATTCCACAAGCTGATAACGGTAGTCATCATAATTGTTTAAAATATCACAAATACTTGAAATACAAGAATAGATATTATTAGTATCAATTGTTATAAAAGGAATATTTGGAAAAGTCTCTCTTAAAAATGTAACAACCCCAGCACCATCACCAATAACTGTTGGGCAACCAGAAAACAAAGACTCGATCGCTGTTAAATTTAGAGTGTCATATTTTGATGGCAAAATAACAACTGATTTAATAGAGAATACCTTTTGGTTAAGTTCATCATGACTCATTGCTGGCAATAATGATATTGCGCCCTTCATTCTGTTGTTAATCATCTTATAGAGAAAAAGTCCAGAGCCAACCTCACTGAGAGCATCAAAACTATCAGAACCAATGATGTTAGCTTTTCCATACATAGATCGAGGAAGCCACCAAGCAATCTCCACAAAAATGTCTGGTCCTTTACGCTTTTCTGTGCGTCCAACAAAGTTGATATTAGGCTTACTATCAGAGGGTTTAGCTAGGTGAGGTGTAGGTAAGGAGATAACAGATAAAGGATTTAAATACAACGAAGGTAAACTACACCCCTTCCTCCATTCTTCTAAATAAGTCTTACTGATGCCATATCGGATATCAGCTACACTATATTGCATCTTTTCTTGTAAAATCAGAGGCTGATCTACTTTTCCTGCATTAAACCAATCCAGTCGAATTGATGTAGATATATTTCCGTGCATTGACAATACAAATTTTCCCACATCTACATTGTGATGTTTGAAAGCAGGACGAAGCATCGTGCCAATCTGCTCATAATCAGGAAAATCTACAACATCAAATCTTTGTCCAGAGACAGAAAAAGCAATGTTATTAGCTCTGACAAATGCTCTATAAATCCACAGCGGTGGTGTTAAGTCATGAAATTGTAAGTAATCTCTAAGATAATATTTCTCTTGAAAAGCAATAGTATGTGCATTAGCTAACTTAGATTCAGAAGCCTGTTCTAAAACCCTAAAATAGTAGAAGCTAATATTGGGATTTTTTAATATTAAATTCCTATAAAATGTTTGCCCGCCACCTATTTTATTGAAAAGGTCAAAATCTACAATAAGAACTTTCATTTGGGTTTATTTATGATTGTAATTTTTAAATAACAGTTTTTAAGTAATCTTAAGCTAGGAGAATATTATTTGTGAGCCTAGAGAATTAGTCTTTATTTCTAGCACATGGTAGTTTGCAAAGACCTTTTGTAGACTACCATGTGTTTCTATTGGTGCAAAAAATAGCATAAAACCACCTGCTCCAGCCCCTAAAAGTTTACCTCCCCAGGCACCAGTATCTCTACCCATTTGATAAACTCTATCAATTTCAGTATTTGATATACATCTGTCAAGGCTTCTCTTGGCAATCCATGCTTGATGTAAAAGTTCACCAAATTCTGAAAGCGATCGATTGGAAGTAAGAATATCCCAACCTTGATCAACCATACTCCTCATTGATTTTAATATTTGAGTATTGTCTGAGACTTTTTGTAACTGCTGGGCGACAATATCAGCAGCCTTACGCTTAATACCTGTAAATACAACAAACAAATGCTTCTCAAACTCTACTAAACGCTGAGGTGATATTGGCACACGGATTACTTGGATATCTTCTTCAGTCTTGAACTCAACCAAATTAAATCCTCCCAAAGCAGCCATCACCTGATCTTGGCATCCGACTTTATCTTTGAGCAAGTGCCGCTCTATATAAATTGCCTCATACGCTAAGTCAATTGGGCGGATAAATTCGCCTTTAAAGCTATGGAGTGCGTGCAATAAAGATACTGTAAAAGATGAAGATGAACCTAGCCCTGTAAATGCAGGTAAGTCAGCTACATGGTGTATTTCTATATCTTTCTCAAGTCCGCAAAACCTTAGACATTCACGATAAATATTATGCTCAATATCATCGATATTGTTAACCAACTCAACTTTGCGATAAGAAATTCGAGTGGAGTAATCAAATAGGTGACTCAAGAAGGAACTAACTGTGACATACGAAAACTTATCAATCGATGTAGCAAGTACCGCTCCGCCATGTTGAAGAAAATATTCAGGATAGTCAGTTCCTCCACCAAAGAAACTAATTCGGACAGGAGCACGAGATATCAACATAAATTTATTAGTCCGCTTATTTTTTTAGTTGAGTACTTTCTATCTCAATGAAGTAAATAGACAACATACTAAACAATACCAAAATTAAAAATGACGGAGACATTTTTAATTTTAAAAACCCTTACTAAATTTAGCTTTTAATTTACAAAAAGTGTAGTCACACTTTTGTGAATTGCTATAAAAGGAAATTAATCACCAATTCTCCTTAAAACTTAAGAGTGATAACACAATTCTGTTTATCAGCTAGACGTTAGAGTAGATGCTGTTGCGCAAGATTGTATAGCCCTTGATTAGTTCTTTGATTCCTCGGCTTAGAGACCATTCTGTTTTGAATCCTGTACTTAAGATCCTTATATTAGAAACTATATAGTCTCTTTTATCTGGATCTTCGCCAATTGGCGCTTCTAAATAAACAAAAGCGGGTAAATGTTTTTTGATTTCAGCACAGAGTTCTAGCTTAGATAGATTGGCATCATCTAGTCCCACGTTATAGGGTTGACCACGCATTTGTTCAAAATTATTAATGCCATGTAAAAACACATTGGCTACATCGCGTATATGAATATAATTACGTTTGAAATGACCTTCAAAAATCAGTACAGCCCTGTCGTGAACAGCTCGATAGACAAAATCGTTAACGAGTAGGTCAGTCCTCATACGCGGCGACATTCCAAAAACTGTTGCTAGTCTGAAAGTAAGACTATTTTCTCGTTCTAATACAACTTTTTCTGCTTCTACCTTAGTCACGCCATAAAGAGAAATAGGTCGTAATGGTGTTTCTTCAGTACATAATTTGCCAGACTCACCAATGCCGTAACCACTGTTAGTGATGGGCATGAGAATTCTTTGATCTTTACTAGCTAAATGGCAAATCATTTTTACAGCATCAAAGTTGGTCGTTTTTGTACCAATCTCATCATTTTTGCAAAGAGGGGCACCCACAAGAGCGGCTAGGGGAATAATTATATCAGCATCCTTTAGGAGATCTTTAATAACTCTCTCATCACGACAGTCACCACGCACAACTTGAAAGCCTTCATATTGACAGCAGTCAGTTAGGCTGTTTTGGCGAAACATAAAGTTATCTAATACAGTAACTTCGTGGCTATTTGCTAGTAGGGTAGGGACAAGAGTTGAGCCAATATAACCTGCTCCTCCTGTAATTAATATTTTCATTAGAACTCTTTTGGATTTAGATGTAGATTTGATTTCTTGCCTAGAACATAATAATTGTTAAGCTGCTGATTAGCCCTATCAATAAAGGCTATAAGCATTAACTAGCAATTTACTGAAAATTTAGTCCAAACACTTACACAGCAATGGGTTTAGTCAAATTAATATTTGAATTTACAAATACCTTCCAGATCATTTTCAATCATGACTTCAAGGCACTGGTAAATAAAATTCATGATAGACGTATTTGCACCTAGTCGATCAGCGTGAAATAGACATTTCAGAATTTATCCCGCATTAGCTGAGCAATTCCCAGAAATAAACAAATACGTTGATCCCGTTTTGACTATCCAGCACCTAAGTACAGGATAAAAATTTAATCGGATTAAAGAAGGCTCCGGGATTGAGGTACGGGTATGGCAACGATTTGTGTAAAACTGTATCATGACAGGCTTAAAAGCAATATATAGCAATACTTTCAGCGATTGATTTGAGAAAGGCGTATGAACCGTTTTACAGCCGATCTGGAATCAACCCTCAGTTTACATAGACAGAGTAATAGATATAGCAATGCAAGCTTTGCTATATCTATTACTCTGTCTATGTAAATTAAACTAAAGCTAAAAAGCAAACAAATAAGCTAGCAAATTATGCTTCACTACTAGCGAACTTGTAGCAACGAAAAAGCAGTTTGTGCAACAACTTCTGCTTGCTCAGAAGTAACTTTTTGATAGCGTAAAGTAGTTTGGATATTTTGATTTCCCAAGAGCGCTCGCAACTCTTCGATACCCATTAAACCAACCCGTTCGGTCGCGAAAGTATGACGAAAATCGTGAATCCGAACACCTTGCAATAAGGGTTCTTTTTGAATGCAATTAAGCCAATAGGTATATATGGTGAGGTAGTTCAAACGGGATACTAGCCCAGTAAAAGGATGTTGAGCCGTAAACAAAGCAGGACAACTATCATGGCGATAATACCTGAGATATTTGTCCAGAACAGCCCCTGCATCATTACTATAAAAACACCATCGTTGTTTATTACCTTTACCAATGACCTGAAACTTGTGATGGATTAAATCAACATCCTCCAGATTTAAGGCCAAAAGCTCTGCAATTCTGGCTCCACTACGATGAAGCAAGTGCTCTAGAGCATTCAGGCGAACATCTGGGGCAATGGAGACTTCTCAAACATGCTCTAAGCCATTTGTGGAGCTAGATCAATTTCATGATCGCTACGACAAACAACTCTAGCAATCAGTTTCTGGATTGAATTATCAAATGCTATCTTTATTCTCCATAGGATAAAAATCTTTGAGGAGAGAGTAAAGGAATGATATCGTCAGGATTGCCTTTTGCATAAGTAGCAAACCTTCTAGATAAAGCTGGGACATAGACAGTTGGGCTGGTAAATCCTGAGAATAGATATAGGTTTTCGTATTCTTTTAATGAACCAACTAGAGGTAAATTATCACTACTAAAAGAGACCAGACAATTTCGCCATTTCCCTTTTAACTCACCAATTTTTGGCAGGATTTTACTCACCTGTTCTCGAATAGCTGCTTCACTTTGAATGGGATCGATCGCAGCATACGGATCAGTCAAAACACGGCTGAGTTGACCAAATCTGATACGGCGATCGCAAAATTGAATTGCCCCTGCATCCACTGAAGGGGGCAACAATTCATGTCCCGCGATATCCCAAATTGAGTCTTGGTCAATATTTGTTGTTGCTCCTTCTAACTGGTAGCGTTTAGTATCAGCAGGCATCACCATCGATCGCAATTCTAGATCAACGGGTTCTGTATCGATAGCTTCGGCATGGGTGTAATAGATTCTAGATCGAATGCCAGATGCTTTAAGTAGAGAGCGTGACATAGCTCCCGCACAAACAACAACTTGACTACTGCGAAACTCTCCCTGCTCTGTAAGCACACCTAATAAGCGATCACCTTCAATTAGCAATCTATCAACTTTTGCATAGATGATTTCACCACCTAACTTTTGGAGTGCTTGTCTATGGGCAGATACAAAACTATCGAGATTAATATGACCGTGAGGAAATAACAGAGCGCCACCGATGCCTTTAGGGTTTAACTGAGGTTCGCGATCGCAAGCTTCTTGAGCATTGAGCAAAGTCGGTGCGATCCAACAATTGTTATATTGCGCGAGAATCTCTTTGGGATCTGCATCTGGTTCAAGCGTCAATAGTAAATCAATCTCACGAAACTCAGTATCCATCCCCAACTCATTAGATAGTTCTCTTTGTCGAGCAATTCCCTCACGACAAAGTTGCTGAGTGACTGGAGTTGAGCCAGCCCAGTATGAGATGCCGCCATAGCCAAGACTGCTACCTCCCTGAAGTTGTTGATGCTGCTCGATCAGCAATACCGAAAAGCCTGCTTTTTGTAATTCATAGCTCAACGATATACCAGTGATGCCGCCACCAATTACAATCCAATCATGCATGGTTTTCTATCTCTTGGAGATCTACATCTTCTAGTATATTGTCACCACCGCCTTGATGCAGGGTTTTCACCCATTTTAAGCGCTTTGGCAGAATGCACATTCTCAGCGTTACGCTGGCAATTACAGGAATCCAATGCAACATATAAATCATGCCTGTAGTTGTTTGCCAAATAGCCGATCTCCATGACATTTGGTAGGAACGTCTAAGTCCGAAAGCCATTGTTACGGAGCTTAATGCAAGAGAAAAGCCCGCGATCGCAGGAAGCATTGGGTTATGTCTCAACACAATTGCCGCGATCGTGTCGGGAATAAAGGCGACTGTCAACAAATATTGATTGATATAAAACAGGGAAGCATCAAAGGTTTTGAGAAATCCCATTTTCCCACTTAGTAGCAGATTCCAATAGTCAAGATAGCGCTGAAAACCTCCCTCTGCCCAGCGATTGCGCTGATGCCATAGTTGTTTTGCTGTAACTACACCTTCTTCTTGTACAGCAGGAGAATTCAGACAGGCAATATCCCATTGACACAAATGCAGACGAATAGTGAGATCAAGATCATCAGTAATAGTTTGTTCGTTCCAGCCACCACAATCTTTAAGAGCTGCAAGGCGTACAAATTGACCATTGCCGCGCAATTCCCCCACGCCCCCAACCCGAATCCGTAAATCCTGCAAACACCAATCAAGAGCCATTTCAGCAGACTGTCCTGCTGTCCACCAGTTCTCTGAGGCATTGGCGATCGCCTTGCGTAGCTGCACCGCACCAATTTTTTGATTTTGGAATATTGGGACTAGCGATCGCAAAACATCAGCAGGTACTTGAGCATCGGCATCAAATACGCCAATGATATCGCCCTTTGTTAAAGCTAGAACTTGATTTAATGCTCCAGACTTACCGCCTTGAGCATCATCCCCACGTCGCAGAGTCTTTAATTGGGGATATTTTTGTTTTAGCAAGTCAAGCACTTCAGAAGTGCGATCGCTGCTATTGTCATCAACGATCCAGACCTCGAAGCGATCGCTAGGGTAGTTGATTTGGCACAAATTTTTAACTAAATTGCCAATTACAGCTTCTTCATTTTTTGCCGATGCTAACAATGAGAAAAATGGTAAATCTTGTGAAGATGTTTGCTCTGAATCTACTTCTACGCCATTGTTGAATTTAGATTCTGGCATGATCGGAGGTAATGGCGGCGCAAATATTAGCCGCAAAGCCTGAATACTGAATAACCCTAACAGCACCCATCGACTCCAAGGGGCAAAATGTAAACCAATCGTCAATCCATAGACAATTGCCATCACAATGATCGTTTTGAGTCTGCGGCGATCGCCCTCTGTCTGAAGGCTGCTACGAAAGTCCGTCTCGTGCATTTGGGGTTTAAATATATTGCGAAATGTTTAGCTTGAATATACTCAGGATACAGCTTTTGATCGTTGGTTTTTAGCAATTCTCAGAACCAAAAAATAGAGTCTTAATCAAGAGATAACAATATTTTTTTGTAGCTTAAGCTACTTTATGGCGGCGGAAATCCAGTGCAGACAATCATTTGTAGTAAGAGCTAGTATGGTAACAGTCAATTTAAACCTAAACTAATAATTTAATGTTCGGCTTTTTAAAACGTAAATTTCGCAAAAAAATCGCGCGTATTGAAATCACAGGAGCGATCGGGTCAGGCACAAGGACTCGCGTACTTGAAGCCCTTGAGTTTGTGGAAGAGCAAAAATTTCCCGCCCTACTACTTCGCATCGATAGCCCTGGGGGAACCGTTGGCGACTCTCAAGAAATTTACGCTGCACTCAAGAGACTACGAGAAAAAGTAAAAGTCGTCGCTAGTTTCGGCAATATTTCCGCCAGTGGTGGCGTATATATCGGCGTTGGTGCAGACTACATAATCTCCAATGCTGGCACAATTACAGGCAGCATCGGCGTAATTTTGCGCGGTAATAATATCGAAAAGTTACTCGACAAAATTGGGGTCTCTTTTAAAGTGATCAAATCTGGCGCTTACAAAGATATTCTCTCCTTCGATCGCGAAATAACTCCCGAAGAAAGAGTGATTCTGCAATCATTAATCGACAGCAGCTACAACCAATTCGTCGAAACCGTTGCCGAAGGTCGTAAACTCAGCCCCGCAACAGTGCGATCGTTTGCCGATGGCAGAGTCTTTACAGGCGAACAAGCTGTTGAACTTGGTTTAGTCGATCGCATTGGCACTGAGGAAGATGCAAGGTGCTATGCTGCCGAACTTGTGGGACTTGACCCTAAAACCACTAAAGTCTTCACGATTAAGCCTCCTAAATCTTTTGTGAGCAAATTTTTGCCTGGAGGATCAGAGAATGCGATCGCGCGCCTCCAGTTTGAAGCAGAAACCAGTGGAATGCCTCTCTGGATGTGGCAATAGCCAATAGATTGGTGGTGCGCGGCTTGCCGCGCACCACCAATCTATTGGCTTTAAGAACACCTATCCTTTTAGTGAAGAGAGAGGAGGTATCTAAGTTCCATAGACCTATTTGCATAGCTAAATAATGGCAAGTGCTACAATACCGAAATTTAGACTAAATAGAGTATGTATGAAATCATTCCAGATCATAATCAATACCATATTATCAAGCTCCATCATTGCCATAGGGATATTTGCGGTGAATTGGGCAAATGATAGTCCAAATGCGATCGCTCAAGATTCTTCTGACTGTTTTATGATTAACTCAAGTGGAAGACGGATTGATTTAAGTAAGTTATGTGGAAGTAGCGATGCTATTAAACCAATTACTCAACCTCCTCAAGCATCTGAAGTTAAGTCTGATCCAAATGGAACGATTAAAATTCGGATCAAGAGATTCAGAAATAAAATACCAACTGTAGACGTGGTTTTTAACGGGAATCATACATATGAGATGATTTTTGATACTGGTGCAAGTCATACATTAATCACTGCTGAAATGGCGAAATCGCTAAGCGTCGTGTCATACAACTATGCTGATTTTAATATTGCGGATGGTAGTAATGTCAGATTTCCTGTTGGCGAAGTAAAGTCTATTGAGATAGGTTCACACAAGATGCAAGTAATGCCTGTTGTAATTGCTGAAAAGGCAGATATTGGATTGCTAGGCAATGATTTTTTTGGACAGTTTGACGTTAAGATTGGGCGATCAGAGATTGAATTAACTCCTCGCAAGTTTTTTTAGATGCTGCTGACATCTCATTCAATTGGATGAACCACAGTACTAGTCATTGAAGCAATTCGTCAAGTTTATGAAAAAGTGCTTTGTGGTAAAATCCCTTATACCAATTCACAAAAGTGTGGCAACACTTTCGTGAATTAAAAACCAAACCCAGTAAGGGTTTTAAAAACACAAAATGGCTACGCCTTTTTGTGTTTTGGTATTAGCCCTGCTTAGTATCTACATATGGCTAATGAATTTAATCTTGGCGGACAGAGAGCTTACTATCATGACGAAGGAGATGAGAGTGGCTACTTTCATACCTATGATGCTTTGCAGTTAGAACGAGGCGATCAGCCCCGTAAAGTACATATTTTTCTGCCTCGCTCCTATGGCAATCATAATCGCTACCCAGTAGTTTATATGAATGATGGTAATACTACTTTCTGGGCTGGCGGATTGAGTCCTTATTCATGGGAAGTACCAATTGTCATCAGCAATTTATACCAACAACAAGAAATTCAGCCTGTAATTATTGTAGCTGTCCATCCACTCAATCGTTCTTACGAATATCTTCATGTTGAAGAGTTCACAACTCCTTTCAAAAAGGAAGGTGGCGGGCTGCCAGAATATTCTAATTATATGGTGCGTTTGAAAGCTTTTATCGACACTAATTACAAGACCATAAGCGATCGCAAGTCTACTACTATTCTTGGTTCATCTCATGGTGGCTTAGCTGCTTTCTATACGGGATGTTTAAATTGCCATCTTTTTGGCAATATTGCCGCGCTCTCTCCATCATTTTGGGCGGGTGGGGTTTTTAACTTGCCTGGTTCTCCTTTACTGCAAACTGTGGGTAAATATCTGCATCAAGACAACCAATTTCGTCCTAATTTGTGGATTGACTGGGGATGCAAACGGTCAGAGGGTTTCCACAATTTTGTGATTGAGCAACAGGCTGCCAGATGGGGACGTAGGATGTCTGAGCTTTTAGAGAGACAATATGGCTATGAACTTGGTAAGGATCTGTTTAAATATGAGGATAAGAAGGGCGGTCATGATGAGAGAGCATGGTCTTATCGTTTGGGATTAGTACTCAAGCAATTTTATAAAACCATGTAGAGAATTTCTGTGAAATGCTATAAATACTGATGACTGATGTTACGTGGATAGAATCATCATCCCTTATCCCTCAGGCTATCGTGTATACGGTAGGGGTGGGTTTAGTTGATAATTCTGTGCTGAAGCAAGAGCTATATGCAAAACCCGCCCCTACTTTAGAAACTTCCACGTAACGTCAGTGATGAGACTTGAATGTTGAGATTAAAATGAGTGATAGTTCAGTAGAAGTGATCCAAGACAACAATAAATGGCAATTCTGGATCGATCGCGGGGGCACATTTACCGATATTGTCGCGCAGAATCCTGCTGGTCAGATTGTCTTGCATAAGTTGCTTTCTGAAAATCCCGATCGCTATGTAGATGCTCCGATTCAGGGGATTAGAGATATTCTTGGGCTTGCGCAGTCTGAGCCGATCCCTGTAGCTGAAATTGCGGCAATCAAGATGGGAACAACTGTGGCGACAAATGCACTTTTAGAACGAAAAGGCGATCGCACAGTTTTATTAATTACGAAAGGATTTCGGGATGCTTTACGGATTGGTTATCAGAACCGCCCGAATATTTTTGCACGACATATTATTTTGCCTGAGATGCTTTATGAGCAGGTGATTGAGGTTGAGGAACGTTATAGTGCTCATGGAGAAGTTCTCATTGCGTTAGATGAGGAATTGGCTTTAAGAGAATTACAAAAAAATTATGATTTGGGGATTAGGGCTTGCGCGATCGTATTAATGCATAGTTATCGATATCCAGACCATGAGCGGCGCTTGGCTGAACTAGCAAAACAAGTTGGATTTACACAAGTTTCGGTATCTCACGAAATTAGTTCCTTAATTAAATTTATAAGTCGAGGTGATACTACCGTAGTCGATGCATATCTATCGCCAATTCTCAGGCGCTATGTAGATCGAGTTAGTGCTGAGCTTGGTAATCTCGACAATAATTCCACAAAACTAATGTTTATGCAGTCCAATGGCGGACTCATCGAAGCAAACTCTTTTCAAGGTAAAAACAGCATTCTCTCTGGCCCCGCAGGTGGGATTGTCGGAGCAGTTCAAACCAGTCTAAAAGCAGGTTTTGATAAAATTATTAGCTTTGATATGGGCGGAACTTCTACGGATGTTGCACATTACGCAGGCAGCTATGAGCGATCGCTATCTACGGAGGTCGCTGGGGTAAGGCTCAGCACGCCAATGATGGCGATTCATACGGTAGCGGCAGGTGGTGGCTCGTTATTGTTTTTTGATGGCGCAAGATATCGTGTTGGTCCCGAATCAGCAGGAGCTTTTCCTGGACCTGCTTGTTATCGCAATGGCGGTGCGTTGGCGGTGACTGACTGTAATGTGATGTTAGGAAAGTTACATCCCGATTTCTTCCCGAAAGTATTTGGGAAGAATGGAGATTTACCACTTGAGCGCGAAATAGTAATTCAAAAGTTTACAGAATTAGCACAATCCATAGGTCAAGCCACAGGTCAAGAAGTTTTACCCGAAGCCGTCGCTCAAGGTTTCTTAGAGATTGCTGTCGAAAAAATGGCGATGGCAATCAAAAAAATATCAGTGCAACGTGGTTATGATGTAACCGAATATGTGTTGTGCTGCTTTGGGGGTGCGGGTGGACAACATGCCTGCGCGATCGCAGATGTCTTGGGAATGACACAAGTTTTTATTCATCCTTATGCAGGAGTATTGTCAGCCTATGGGATTGGTTTGGCAGATGTTCGCACTATTCGCGATCGCTCAGTTGAGTCAGAGCTTAGTTTGGAGTTGCTTGCAGAATTAGAAATGATTGCTCTAGATCTAAGTGAGGATGCGAAAAATGAGATTTTACATGGTAATAGTGAAGAGGGTTTACAAATCGAGACAGCTTTACGTTTGCGCTACGCAGGTACTGATTCGTCACTAACTATTGCGATCGCTGATCCTTTGAGTTTCTATTCTCAAGAAATCTTAGACTTTTTGCAAACTAGTTTTGCTGCTTTACATAAAGAGCGTTATGGATTTGTGTTTTCAGATAAAGCGTTGATCGTTGAGGCGATTGCAGTAGAGGCAATTCTTTCAAGGAAAAAGGAAAAAGGAAAAAGGAAAAAGGAGCATGTTCGGGTGGGGCGAGGACAGGCGATCGCTTCTGCGCGGGTGTATATGGGCGGACAGTGGCTGGAAACGCCTATATATAGGCGTGAGGATTTGCGGGTGGGCGATCGCATTGTTGGAGCGGCGTTAATTATTGATGCGACGGGGACTAATGCGATCGAGCCAAATTGGGAAGCGGAATTAACGGATGATGATTGTTTGATATTGAGGCGTACCCCCCTAGCCCCCCTTGAAAGGGGGGGAGAAGAATTTCTTCAAGTCTCTTTTTCAAGGAGGGGAGAAGAAGGAATTCTTCAAGTCCCCCTTCCCAAGGGGGATTCAGGTGGTTCTCCTGATCCTATTAAGCTGGAGATTTTTAATAATCTCTTCCAATCGATCGCAGAACAGATGGGTTTTACGCTGCAAAATACTAGCGCTAGCGTTAATATTCGCGAGCGATTAGATTTCTCTTGCGCGATCTTTGATCGCGAGGGTGAGCTAGTTGCCAATGCGCCGCATATTCCTGTGCATCTTGGCTCGATGGGTGAGAGTGTGAAAGCATTGATCCGCGATCGCGGCGATCGTATATTTCTTGGTGATGTCTTTGCCACTAATAACCCTTACAACGGCGGCACACATTTGCCCGATATCACGGTAATTACGCCAGTTTTTATTGGAGATAGTGAAAAGCCTACTTTCTATGTCGCGTCACGGGGACATCATGCGGATATTGGTGGAATCACTCCTGGGTCGATGCCTTCAAATAGTACCAGTATTGAAGAAGAAGGAATCTTATTTGATAATTTTCAGCTCGTGGAAAGTGGACGCTTTTGTGAAGCTGAAACTCTGGCTTTACTGACTGCTAGTCAATATCCAGCTCGTAATCCTGTTCAAAATATTGCTGACTTGCAAGCCCAAATTGCGGCGAATGCTTGTGGGGCAAAAGAACTTCAGCGGATGGTTGCCCATTATGGAGTTGCAACTGCTCAATCCTATATGGGGCATGTGCGGAATAATGCTGAACTTGCTATTCGTAAAGCGATCGCAAGTTTAGGAAAGGAAAAAGGAAAAGGGAAAAAGGAAAAATATGAACAGAAGTTCGTTTATCCTATTGATAATGGTAGTCAGATTGTGGTGTCGGTTAGTTTGAATGCTGAGGATAGAACCGCAAAGATTGACTTTACAGGCACTTCAGCGCAGCTTCCGAATAACTTCAATGCGCCGCTTGCTGTTTGTAAGGCAGTTGTACTATATGTTTTTCGGACTCTTGTTGATGATGAGATTCCGCTTAATGCTGGTTGCCTTGTCCCTCTGGAAATAATTGTGCCTGAAGGTTCGATGCTCAATCCTATTTATCCTGCGGCTGTGGTGGCGGGAAATGTCGAGACTTCTCAGGCGATCGCAAATGCTCTATATGGAGCGCTTGGTGTGATGGCAGCCTCGCAAGGCACGATGAATAACTTTACTTTTGGTAGCGATCGCTATCAGTACTATGAAACGATATGTGGTGGATCTGGTGCGGGAATTGATTTTGACGGTACTGATGCGATCCAAACTCATATGACTAATTCGCGATTGACCGATCCCGAAATTCTGGAATGGCGGTTTCCTGTTCTTTTGGAAGAGTTTGCAATCAGAGCGAACAGTGGTGGCAATGGAAGGCATCAGGGTGGAAATGGCGTAACTCGTCGTATTAAGTTTCTCGAACCAATGACAGCGGCAATTTTGTCTAGTAGTCGAGTCATTCCTCCCTTTGGTCTAAATGGTGGGGAATCAGCCGCAACTGGACATAATTATGTAATTAGGAATAATGGAGAAATTACCGATTTACCAAGTACTGCCACAGTACAAATGGAAGTAGGTGATACCTTTGTGATTGAAACTCCTGGTGGTGGTGGTTATGGATAATTGCTAATTGTTCTAACTAGCGATTCCTGCCTGTAATGTTTTGAGAACTGCCGACATATCGTTTTGCAAAATTGCATTTACATTTAGCCACAAACCCTCAAATTCTCGACTACGGATAATTTCTGAATCATCAGGTTCTAATTTCTGATATTCGCCATTTTCTAAAACAAACCAATCGATTTGACGATCTAAGGTCCGCCAGACAATGTATTCTTTTACGCCATTGCGTTCGTAGATACGTTTTTTGCTGTACAGGTCATAGGATACAGTACTGGCGGCAATTTCGGCAATGAGTTCAGGCGCTCCAGTAATGTAGCCATCAGCATCGATTTGAGCATTGCCACCAATACGGAATAAAACAGCATCAGGTTGAGGTTCGTTGTCATCATCAAGGCGGACTGTTGGCTCGACACCAACTTCTAGCCCAGTCACCATTGATTGATAAGTAACTAACCAGCCAATGATTTGACTATGGGGTTTACCATGAGATGTAAAGCGTAGAGGCGAAGCCACATGTACAATTCCTTCGATTAGTTCTGCTTTTTTGATATTAGATGCAGTATAGCGCCGCTCAAATTCTTCTCGACCAAGCCGATCGCCATTTTCGAGAATAGTTACTGGTGATGGAGAGTTCGCAATAACCATAGCTGTTTAGAGATGATGCTTTTACATATTTTAACAGGAAATATCTGATGATGAGCCTTGTTCCACTCAATTCGCCATTAAGTCTTTTACAGCAATTATCGATCTAACGAACCACAAAATATTTTTTGAAAGTTTTGCGAAGCAAAACTTTCAAAAAATATCTCGGTTTGGGTTTAAGTGCAAAGCACTATAGGCATACTAATAATTTTTTGGTACTTAGCATTTAGTAATTTTCAACTGAACATATAATGAATGCGATCTCTGAATTTTGACTTGGAGCGATCGCCTATGCAAGCCAACCCCGTGCAGTATTTGCGCCTAGATCTGGAAATTTCAGTTCCCTATAGTGTCGTCCTTGATGGACTAGATGCTTGGTTTGAGTGGGGATTAATTTCTGAGGTCGATTTTAAATGGCGCAATGGTCGAAGTACGGCAAATCGTCTGACGATTGTGGCATTTCAAAATGATCAGATTCTCCAAGGTCTGGACTTGTGGTTAGAGCTAGGCTTAATTACTCAAAGGTCAGTCAAGCTAATTGGTGAAACTCGCTTTGTTTGCGAAATCAAAGCAACAGCGGCTGAGTCAGTACTTTCCAGATTGACCGCTAATAGTTTTGAAAATTCAGAAACAACTTTGCAATCTGCGAATATTTCTGGCTCTAGATTGCCGCGATCGCGTGTTGTCGAAATACCCGCAAAAGTCAAAGCCCCACAAGAGCCAAGCAAAGTTGCGCAAACAGTGCGATCTCTGCTTTCTGAATTCAGCACCATGTGGTTGCTATTTTTAGGCGTGTTTCTGGTTGTGGTTTCATCGGGGTTGCTCGCCGCTAGTCAATGGGATAATTTTTCGCCACAAATACAATATTTATTGCTACTTGCCTATACCCTTGGCTTTTTTGGCGTGGGTTTCTGGACAAGTAAAAACGATCGCTTGCGGATGACCACTCGTGCTTTGCAATTGGTGACATTGCTGCTAGTGCCAGCTAATTTTTGGGCAATGGATGGCTTAGGTTTATTAAAAAATCCTGCGGGAATTGGGATCAGTGCGATCGCAGGTTGTTTACTTTCAGCGATCGCCGTTTTTCTATTAGAAACATCTTTTGTCTTTCGAGAATCCCAGATTTTATCTGAAGGTTCTTTAACTGATTCGTCAACGAATAAACTGCGAAAACGTCCAAAAAGGCAACTTAGCCAAATCTCAATTTTGGCAATTTTATTTCTGGGTTGGCTACATCTTGGCTGGTTCTTATCACCATACTATCCATTAATCGCCGTCTATCTAGGCATCATTGCCATTGCCATCTCCACCTTTCTCAATCGCCGCCAAAGTTTAAATACTGCCGACAGTTCGACATTTCCACTAGCGCTGATTACGGGAGCTTACAGTACCGTATTGATCATTAGTCGGGCGCTTTTATTTGGGAATGTTTCCGTTTTTAAATTAGGCTTAGCTTTTGGAGTTTGCGGATGGGTTTTAGTCCAAATTACTAACAAAGCCGAAAAGTTGCGATCGCCTTCTGAAGCATCAAGTTTAACCACAACAAATCCATCAGCAATTACATTTCAGTCTAATTTAGGTCAAATCCTCCTCGGTTTAGGTTGGCTGGTATCAGTTTGGGACAAATATCCTTGGCAGACTTTTACGATTAGTTTATTGATTGCATGGATGCTTTGCGATCGCTTAGTTAAACGCGAAGAATCAAGTGATTTAACTTACTTATTCTTTTGGGGATTACAAATTCTTTGGTTAGTTCAAAGGCTAATTCCTGATGCTTGGAAAGGGGATTTCACTCAGCAATTATTAACGTTATTCCAAACTCAAGCTGAAATAAATTTGGTTGGAATTTTATTGTTTCCCTATTTGATTATCACTTTAGTGATCTCTGCAATTTATCGCGATCGCCAAAAGTATCATTTAGCAAATACAGGTGAATTACTAGCTTTAGGATTTGGAGTTTTACTCACCATTATTAGCGTTGGCTATCCGTCCACCATATTTGTCAACTTATCACTTTCAGCGGTGACACTATTCATTGTCCAAGCAAGGCGATCGCCTACTAGCAAAGACTTGCATAGTCTGGTTTATTTCACCCATATCGTTACTCTAGGTGCGATCGTTTCAGGCATATATTTCTTCACTCGCTCCACAGCTATCTTTGCATGGGCTGGGTTTCTCTTAGTCACGATGTTAGTTGAATGGAGTGGTGTTTTGGTGATTGGGAAGCTGAGCCTGCGTCCCCAAGAAGAAAATCTTCATCTACAGGCATGGCGTGATAGCGCATGGCATATAGGCGCGAGCTTAGCAGCGCTCAGCTATATCTTGCTGTGGAGTTCTTCTGTGGCAGGACGAAATCTTGTTGGTAACAATTTAGTTAATAACAGCGAATTATTAGTTGCCTCAGGCTACTGGGGTATAGCTTGGCTATCTGTTCCAATCTCTCTTACTTTTTTAGGGACTTGGCGCGAATTTGCCGATCGCGATTTGGCGATTAAACTGAGCATTGCGGGACTAGCGATCGCGCAATTTTTAACATGGAATGGCGATGGTTCACGGGTGATTGGATTGGGTATTGCCTTTGCTCTGATGCTGGTTAATACTCGTCGTAGCAAATCGCTCCTAACCACCTTCAACACAGTTGGTTATGGGTTACTGTTTATCGCCTCGTTACTTTGGCAATTCAAATTTGGAGATGGATATGTTGCTCAGTTAACCTTTGGCATTAATGGCGCAGTTGTCAGCGTATTACTGTTATATGTTCTCAATCATTGGCTCAAATACCGTCGCGATCGCCATGTTGCTAACCTCAATTTACCTTTAAATCAATCCTATTCCCAAGCTTTTGATATCTGGGCAGCGATTCTCTCCACGGCATTACTGCTTCTGCAAACATCTCAAGCAGCACTTGTTTTTGGCTTTAATCAAAACGATCAATTATTTGTCAATCTTTTGCCCAGTACAGTTTTAGTCACTTTAGGACTAGTTTATAGGATTTGGCAGGATACAGGCAAATCACCTTTTTGGACTGAATGGGGAATCGCATGGAGTGTTGAACTTCTCACATCAGGCGCAGTTGTGATCAGCAATGGCTCAGCAATTGAGCTAGCGATCGCCAATATTGCGCTTGGATTCGTAACGCAGCTATGCGGCGATTGGTGGATGAAACGCTCAGGCAAAGATGAATATCCTCGCAGTTGGGATATTATTCCATTAATTTATGGGGTAATGGGTTCACTGTTAAGGATTGGCAATTTTAGCAGTCTCACAGGTTTATTTTCACTGAGTACATCGCTGATCGGCATCGGCATCGGACGCAGAGCTTCTCAATCTAATCCCATTTTTAAAGCGCTTACCTATCTCTCGATGGTTGTAGCTACTTTTTCGGCATATGAACTGCTTTTCTATCAAATGCTCTCTAGTCCTCAAGGTGGGAGCCTTGGCGATGGCTTAGTTGTTCTTGCGGTATTAGGTTGCGCGATCGCCTATGCCTACCAGCTATTCGCTAACTGGATCGCCCCATATTTACGACTCTCATATAGAGAGATTGGCATTTCGGCGCATTTACATTGGACTGCAAGCGCAATCTTTCTACTATTAGGAAGCTTCTTAAATCCTGCCACAACTAGCGGTGTCCTCGGTGGCGGTGTTGCGATCGCATTGGCTGCCTATGCGATCGCGCAGGGCAAGAGATCAGATTCAATTCCTCTTGGCAAGAGGGATTTAGGGGGATCAGAACTATGGATTTATACAGGGCTAACTACATCTATTGGCGCGATCGCCTATTTCATTTTCTTCGCATTCCCAAATCCTTGGTTGATTAATAACGTGGTTCAACCCTACGCCGCCGCGATCGCCTGTATCCTTGCGGCGATAATCTATCAACCACCTTGGGAAGATTGGGGCTGGGAAGAACGACCTTGGCATAATTCCGCTTTCGCGTTGCCATTGATTTTTACGTTTATGACTCAAAGTGCGATCGCCATCCCATGTCTAGTCATCGTCGGAATTTTCTATGCTATCTATGCCAAAGTCCAAGACCAAATCCGCGCCACTTACATCACTGTTTTTCTATGGGATTGGGCAATTTTTCAGAATGTATCACAGAGTCTCAATGAATTTTCCAGTTTCAAATTTTTGATCAATATTTGTGTGATTGGCTTCACTGGACTATATTTTGCTCAAGTCGAACCAAACCTGCGATCGCCTCGTACTAAAGCTCTACGCCATGCTTTTAGAAGCCTTTTAAGTGGTGGCATGGGACTAATTGCCTTTGTTTATTCCTTTACTAATCCCAGCATTGCGCTTTCAACTTGGGGATTAAGTGCTGCCTTCATCATTGCAGGGCTGGCATTCCGAGTCCGAGCCTATCTCTTTATGGGAACGTTCACTTTTATTTTGCTAGTGATCTCCCAAGCCGTAACTTTAGTCACCCAATATTCTTTCTTGATGTGGGCGCTTGGTATATTTGCGGGGATTGGGTTTATTCTGGTTGCCGCTAATTTTGAAGTGCGACGCGATCGCATTCTGGCGCTATTTCGTAATGTGGCGATCGAGATGGAATCATGGGAATAAATAAAGCATAATAACAATCCTCAAAATGTCGTTGCCATTTTGAGGATTGTTATACCAATTCACAAAAGTGTGACAACACTTCTGGGAATTAAAAACAAAACCCTGTAAGGGTTTTAAAAACACAAAATGGCTGCGCCACTTTGTATTTTGGTATTATTATGCTTTTGGGGATTTGAGTCGAAGTAGTTCTACTTCTTCGAGCGTTAATGACCAACCTAAAGAACCAGCGTTTTGTATCGCTTGATTAGCATTCTTCGCTCCAGGAATAGGAATTATATTGCCTTGAGAAATTAGCCAATTTAAGGAAATCTGAGCAGGAGTCTTATCATATTTTTCAGATAATTCTTTTAGAGTTGAGAATAGCGGTTCTAGCTTTTGCAAACCTTTAGGACTAAATCGAGAATCAATGCGGCGTGCACCTTGAAGAGATTTCACAGTTTCTGCGGTGTATTTACCAGTTAATAAACCTTGAGCAAGCGGACTGTAGGCAAGAATAGTCACACCCAATTGCCGAGCCTTTTCGAGAACACCATTCTGTTCAATTTGTCTAGTTAATAGCGAATAAGGAACTTGATTCACCGCTAGAGGAATGCCTTTTTCGGCAAGATATTGATGAGCTAGAGACATCTGAGCCGCAGAATAATTGCTCACTCCCACCGATTGAATTCTGCCTTTTTTAACTTCCTCAGCAAGAACTTCCATAAAGTCTTTAGTCTTGAGTATAAATTCTAGGGGCCAATGAATCTGATAAAGACTAATTTGCTCAGTTTGTAAACGTTCTAGGCTTGCAGTTAGAGCATCCGCGATCGCAGATCGATTCCATCGCCAAGGGAGTGGGAAATATTTGGTCGCAATCTGCACTGGCTGAGAAGTTTGCTTGCAAAACTGACCGATCAAGCGTTCTGATTCGCCAAATCCATAAACTTCGGCGGTATCAAAAAATGTGACTCCTGCATCAACAGAAGCTTTAAATGCCTCAGCTACATCTTCTGCACCAAAATCTTTGCCATAAGCCCAAAACATGGTGTCACCCCATGCCCATGTCCCCACACCTAGCGCTGTTACAGTTGGACCATCGGAACCGAGCTTGATAGTTTGCATATATCTTTAGTGAAACTTTTCTTGCTAATTATAACAACCACCCAAAAGAGAATGGCAGCGCAAAGCGCCGCCATTCTCTTTTTCCTAACTAATTCGAGCATTGCTATAGTTTGAAATTAGTTTGTCAAACCATTTTTCTAAGCGATCGCCCCATACTTCTAGAGAATATTCTGCTTCTACTTGTTGCCGACAGGTAAAGCGATCAATTTGGTCTAATTGATCAATCGCCTCAACTAACCCTGGTACGCTTCCCATTTTTACAAGAAACCCTGTCTTGCCATGTCTGACGATCTCTTTCAGTCCACCACTACTATAGGAAATAACTGGCACTCCGCAGGCAAAAGCTTCGATCGCAGCATTACCGAAGGCTTCAATCCAGCGCGGAGTCATTAATAAAGCGCTACATTGCCCTAGTTTTTGCTGTAATTCATCCGTAGATAGAAATCCTTCGTAATGAATTTCAGCTTTAGGAAAAGAAGTTTGAATCTTTTGCCAATAGCCTTCATCTTGAATCAATCCAAATACATGTAAAGGTAATCCAGTGCTTTGTGCGGCTGAGGCAGCATCTTCTAAACCTTTCTCTGGAGAGATACGTCCTACCCATGCAAGACTAGGATTTTCGGGCTTTGCAATAAAGCTATATTTCGTCACATCAATACCCTTACCCATAATCATCAGGCGATCGCCATGGCTAAAAGTGTCAGCACAGGCGCGAGTATTCACCGCGATCGCATCAGGACAAAGCTGTGAGGTTTTGGACACCATCGCATCCATCACTGGGGAAAGTGACGACATACTGATCCAATGTGCGATCGGGCGGTTAAAAAATGGTGTGAGGTAAAGAGGTAGCCAATCGTAGGCAAAGTTAAATAATAAATCGAACTTATTTTGAGATTCTCTAGCATAGCTCCACATATTTTCGAGAACCGAGTTCTGTGGAATTACAACCATGTCAGCTCCAACTTGAGTTTGCGCTGAAGTTTGCATATTACCCGCAATTTGGGTTAGCTTCGTGACATTGGTGACTGAACCTTCTGGCGCAACGATTTCTATTTCGTGACCCTTTGCCATTAGCGCCTTAGCCGCATTTTGCAAGGTCAATTCCACACCACCACCGATTCCTGATCCCAGCGCTCCCACAGGAGTAGACAGAAATAGCAATCGATAATTTTTATTAGTCATAGAACCTACGCATCAATTATGAAATGTAGAGGTAATTCATGAATTGCCTCTATGATTTGCTTTTAAAGAATGAGGTAGCGCTTTGCGCTACCTCATTTTATTTCATCCCGATTAAACCTTTGGTAAGTCGTTTAATAGCAGCTCCAGCGACATCGCGGTAACGCAGCTCACCACAGAGGATTTTGCCCATGCGCTGACTGGCACTGGGGCGTTTTACTCCCATCTTGTAACCAAAACTCGGAATACGATAGAAAATATTGGCAATTCGCTGCGCCCAAACCATATCCTCACCCCATTCTTCTTGGACTTTGAGGGTATATTGCTTGAGCGCATCAGTATTACCACCGATCGCTTGATCGATCGCTTGACCTGCATACATACCAGTTAAGAGCGATGGACGAATACCTTCAGCAGTGAAAGGATCGACAATGCAAGCTGATTCACCAGTAAGAAGAGCATTTTGAGTATGCAGTGGTTGATTGCCATCCCATAGACAAATCGGATGTCCAAACTGCTTCATGGAAGTTACATTAATTCCAAATTCCTGAGCATATTTAGCGGCAATCTCCTTCAGATTTTGTTTTTCGCCACCTATAAATGTCCCTGCACCGATAGAATATCCGTCAGCTTTAGGGAAGTTCCAAATATATCCATTTTGAATGGAGCCAAAATCAAAGTGAGCGGCACTAGTATCAGGATGTGGATGTGGGGCTTCGACTTCGAGGGCCGCTCCCATGCGACGTTTGCGTTCTTTAAAGCCTAGCCATTTTGCCATAGAGCCTTTTGCCCCATCAGCAGCGATCACATATTTTGCTTCAAAGACTTCATTTTCAGTTTTGACTAACCAGCGATCGCTTTTCCACTCAATGCCAGTAACGCCAGTATTATCTCTAAGCTCGACCCCTAGTTTTTGGGCTTGCTGCACAAGGTAATGATCAAAAACATCGCGGCGCACCATCCAGACGGGTTCTTTGGTTTCTAGGGCAACTAGTTCAGGATCGCCCATTTGCCATGTGTAGCGAATTTGTTGGACTGTCAACGAAACTGCTGGTGAAAAGTCAAAGTCAAACCACTCTTGTACCATTGGCGAAACACCACCACCACAAGGTTTGTAGCGAGGTAGGCTCTCTTTCTCGATCAACAAAACTGAGCGTCCTCGTTTTGCCAAGTGATAGGATGCTGAACCACCAGATGGGCCTGCTCCCACAACAATGCAGTCGTACATAGGATAAGTATTTTGGGTGAATAAGGCAGACAAAACTTTTTAGATTCTAGCTCTTTCTTAGCTCTTTATTTCAAAGAATGGTTAGTTTTGTTTAGCTATTGCAAGTGTATATGAATTAAAAAGCCCAGAAAAAAGATGCCACTCTATAAGAAATCTCTTTTTTATTTTTTGTAGCTATAGAAATGTAATACCAAAGCACAAAGTGGCGCAGCCATTTTGTGCTTTTAAAACCCTTACAGGGTTTGGTTTCTAATTCACAGAAGTGTTGTCACACTTTTGTGAATTGGTATAAGTTCTTGTACAAAACTAAAACCCGAAAAGATAAATCGCCCTCTGCACGGGCGATTTATCTTTTCGGGTTTTAAGGTTTCTTATGCTTAGCTACTTAATATAAAGCAAGACTTTAAAAAAAATTATTGGTTATGGGTTGATCGCAAAGCATAGCAAAAACTTATTGAATTGTATATAAACGCGATCGCGATAGACGATCTAAAAAAGGAGCAAGAAATTTGTCATTGGCTTGCTTCTCTTGAGGATCTTCAGTTTCCAACGCATGGGGTGCTAAACCGCGCAGAGCAGCTGTAGTTACACAAAACATCGACTTTTGGAAAGAAAGACAAATCTTGACCAACAAATCCTCTTCACCGCGATCGCCTTTTTTGTAAATCTCATGTAAATAGTCTGGCAAAAAATGTCGCATATCATGCATCAGCAATGTAGGTGGAATCCCTGCACCGCCTACAGGTAGATGATCGGCGTATAGTACACCATAATTGAATTGCGAAATTTCCGTAGAAATTTGATGCTCTTGGGCATTGTAGGAGACCGTGCCGCGAAATGGGAAAGATCGGAAAAATACGGCCTCCACATAGGGCACAGCTGTATCCATTAGAAACGTCAAATTTGCTGATGCAGGTACGATTTCGTAATCTTTGCCATTAATCGATACTTTATAGATGTAAGGCACACTAGCGTTGTCAACTAGACCATTTTGAACATGCTGAACGACATCGGGAATGCTCTTAATCTCACCGCGATCATAGCGATCGCTTAAGTCTAAAAACAGCGGCGACATAAATGACCAAAAATACCCCAGAGCACTGTAGTAGGTCATTAATCGCACCTGCTCTAGCAAAAAATCTGGAAATAATTGATTTACCAACGCCGTTAATGGATTCCGACCAACTTTTGCAGCGATCGCTAACTTGGCAAGTTTTTTAAATTCTTCGGAATCTAAATAGGCATCTAGACCGCCACCGCCATGCCAAAACATTGCTTTCATGCAATATTCGGCAAATTCAAAATTGATGCGATCGTGCCACCAATGGCGACCGAGTTTACTTAAGGAGAAATCACCATTAAAGAACTTTAAAAACGGAAAAAATACGAGAAACTGATGCTCAGAAATATAGGTAAGATTCCGATAATATTCACCCAGCACGACACCATAGCTTTTGAGGATGCCAACAACCTCTAGCAAGTTCTCAGGGGAATCTGGAAGCAATGCACCACCTGATTGTAGGCGTTGCTTCACCGCAGCAAGGGCTGGATCAATAGTTTTATTTTGACTCGATACACTCATAATCAAATTTTACAATGCTTCTGCCTAAAACCCAATAAGTAAGGTGGGCTATGCACCTTACTTATTGGGCTAATTATTTGGGCAACAGCAATTTTTTTAAACGCTTCAGCAGCTTTCGTAAGATTATTGCCAAAGGTACTAATTTTTTGACCAGTGGAGAGCTAACTTGCAGACTTGCCTCACTCCATGCATTGCGATGCACATTAAAGCCATCACGTTTTGCGATCGCATATTTAATGACATCACCTAAGCGTAAAGGCATTGCCCAATAAAAATGATAAAGCTCATTGGGATCATCAAAAAATGGGCAATCCATGAATGCCTCTGCCTCCTGTTGCGTTGGTGAGTTATTAAAAGCAAGAAACATTTCATCTAAGGCTTCACGCAATAATTTTGGAGAAGTATCAAAGGAGAAATCAGCAGGCGATCGCTCCACAAGATGACGCACAAAAGCAGTCACGGATTGCTGAAAAGATTTTAGACCCCAGCCCAGAGCGGGTTCATTACTTTTATGCTTGAGCAATGGAACTACAGAACCATCAGCTTGCAAAGTATACTCAAGGGTTGTGCCTTCACAGCCTGCACAAAAGACTTCCATCGCCGACACATAGCGATAGTCTATATCATTGCGAAGTCCCACAGAGTTATTTAAATTAAAGAAAAAGGCAAGTGCTTCTCCTTTATGTTTAAGTCCGCCAGTTGGTTTGTCCAAGGCAAAATAGAAACCGACAGGATTTCTAGTTCCAAATATCTCAAAAGCATTTTCTAGAGAAATTTGCAAACTGCCACGCCAGCCTACATCAACCAATCCAAATGCCTGTCCATCAAGCATTTTTTCCTGATGCAAATAAGCTTTTAAAACTTCACGTTTCTGTTCAGCCACTTGGAGAACTAATGATTGCAAAGGTTGATGCTGTTCTAACTTAGCTCGTAGCGAAATTCTTTCTTTTGCCGTTAAATCCTTTTGCCAAGACGCTTCGGGATAGCCCAACGGCTCAAAAATCGGCTTGGCAGATTGGCGATCGAGACACATTCGGGCAAGCAGACTATCAATTGTAAAAAAAGTCGTATCATCAAACATCCATTCCCAAAAAGCTTTGTTAATCTTGGTTAGCCCAGGCATTCTCAATGCTTGACGACTGACATATAGATAGCGGAGTTCTACTTCTGGATAAATCTTGGGAGCAATTTCCTTAGCGATTTGCAGCAACATTTCCCCATCCCTTGCTAAAAAGTAAATGCGGGCGAGTTGCTTAGCCTTTGCCTGTTGCAAAATCCAAATCGTATAGGCTGTTAAGATCGGTGCAGCAACAGAAGCCGCAATATCTCGAATGATTGATTCTTTTGGAGTTCCCGTCTCTCTAGTTAGGCGTGTATAGCGAGATATACCTGCCCAAAGAGAAGTGATTCCATTCGTAACATCGGCATATTTTTGGAGTATTAATTCATAGCGATTAGGATTTGCATCATTAAAGTAAATAGAATTAATCCCTAATGATCTAGGCATAGCAACATCAGGCTGCCAACTATTGCCAATGTGCGTAAGATCTTGGGGCTTTAAGCTTAAATCTTCCAGTACTTTTAAAAACAGATCCCCATTCCCCTTGGATTTCCGCAACTGTGAAGATACATATAGCCGATCGCCTTCTTGCCAAAAGCCATGCTGCTTGAGGCGCTCTTCAAGAAAGGCTTCGGGTAAGTACATATCTGATAGAAACAAAACATTGGGATGTGATCGCCTTGCTTGTTCAATCATTTCGTATGCTTTTGGCACAGGAATAAGATATTTACTTTCAACTTCAAGCTCAAGTTCCTTGAGTTTATGTATTAGCTCTTCAGATAAACCTAGAGTGTCTGCAATCTCATGATAAATTTCATCAAGCGTGTTTTCCCCGCCTTCAACAAACAAGCAAGATCGATCCCTATCCTTGACGCGCACATGTTGAAATTCAAGAGAAGAAATTGTTAGCCATCCGAGTTTTAAAGCGCGAGTCCCACAAACACGGAAAACTTCTGCTGGATCAAGCACTGGTCTTGTTAAAATTGTGTCAAATATATCAAAACTACATCTTCTCATAGTCAATCATCTTACAATTTAAGTTTAGTTTATTTGACTTAGATT
Source organism: Pseudanabaena sp. BC1403 (assembly GCF_002914585.1). Lineage (NCBI taxonomy): Bacteria > Bacillati > Cyanobacteriota > Cyanophyceae > Pseudanabaenales > Pseudanabaenaceae > Pseudanabaena > Pseudanabaena sp. BC1403. The sequence goes on along the minus strand of NZ_PDDM01000025.1, from coordinate 53,539 downwards.
TCAGCAATTCTCATTTTATAGAACCAATTTGGGGTTGTCCAACGCCCTAGGCACTGGACAACCCCAAATTAATTTTTTAAAAGCCAGTCTCAGGCTTGCTTTTAAAAAATTAATTGTTAAAATGAGAATTATTGCTTAGATTCAGTAAGCCAACTTATTAAATATTATGCTAATTTTAGGTCTAACTACAGGACAAAAAATGAAAAACAGAACGGTAAAAACGCCTGAAATTCTTGATCTAACATTATGCAGTAAATTTTTTAGTCAAAAGATTTACTGAGAAGGCTTTTGAATCATTTTGTCCCGCACCTAGAAATTAAGAATCAAAATCTATAATGAATGCAATATTATGAGCAGTCAAAATCATACATCACCTCAAAGTGCTGGAAAAATTTTATGCATCTCTCATGTTTTCCCTCCTAAGATTAACCCGCTTACTAATAGAATCAAAAAATTATTAGAACAGTTTCAGGGAAATTGGCAGGTAATTGCATTAACTAGTACAGAGAACGGATTTTTGAATGAGAAAACTAATGTTCAAATTGTTAAAGATCCCTATCCAGCCAAGCTAATTAATTTTTTAAACAAATTGAAGCTCAACAAGTTTACATATTTTTTTATCTGGCCTGACATGGCTATTTTCTGGATTTTACCTGCAATATTAAAAGGGTATCAATTAATTAAAGAACATAAGCCAGATGTAATCTTTGTATTCATGATGCCATATTCATGTTCTTTGGTAGGAATTGCATTGAAGTGGTTGACTGGTATACCTCTAGTCCTTAGCTTGGACGACTCAATCAGTTGTACTGACATGCATCCAGCAACTTCTAGTCGGCTACACCATTATTTGGACTTATGCTTAGAAAAATTCTATGTTCGCCAGTCCAACGCAATAGTTTATGTTTCTCAATTCAATCTAGAATTAGTAAGAAACAATCAGCCTCTCTCCGAGCATTCAAAGTTCCACTTAATCCGATGCGGCTCGGACATGTTAGACTTCAATCTACCTGTTGAAGAATTAACTAATGAAGAAACATTTGAAATTGTTTACACAGGGGGTATGAATGGATGGTACAAGTTTCATGATCCCATTCAGAAGACCAGCTTAATCAAAAAAATTTACAGATTTTGGATGGAGTTGGGTGTTTATAAGTTAGTGGAAATAGATTATCGTACTTCTAGTCCAGTATTTATTGGAAAAGCTGTGCAAAAAATAATTGATCAAAATCCTAATTTGAAAGATAAAATCAAGATCAAACTATACGGCAATAAATGTGCAGAATCTATAGTTAAAGAAGTTTTAGAATTGCATAATCTGTCAAATATAGTATCGGTTTTCGATCCTTTACCTCACACTGAAGTCGTCAAGTTATCTAAACAAGCCGATTTATTATTTATAACATTACCTGATCGTCTTGATGGCTCTGAAGGCGGTCGAATTTCATGTAAAACCTACGAATATCTCACTACTGATCGTCCGATTCTTGCGGCAGTTCCTAAAGGAGAGAATTGGAACTATCTGAATGGAAAATCTGGCACTTGGTTAGTACAACCAAATGATATTGAGGCAATGAGCAAAGTGATTGACGCTGTTTTATCTGCTAAATTTGCTGGAGCACCATTACGATATGACCGTACTAATCTTCAAAAAGAACTTGACTATGTATATTTAGCAAAAGATTACTTGAAAATCTTTGATAAATTGTGTAATAGAAGTGTTGATCTAAATAACATTTAACCAGAATTTATGTCTGATATCGCTAACGTAGTGCCGCATTGCTAATTGCTTAGTGTCAAACTTGTCGGAATATATAAACTGATCATCAACATTCATTATATATTTTTTGCTATCCAAAGCAATGCCGTTATTACGTTTAATCGTTAGATTGACAATTGTTTGTTCAGAAAAATAATTTGGAGGCTCTTTCAGGCTAGCCAATCTTTGTATGGATTCATCCCAATCTAGGGCTTTTTTGAATAGAATAAATCCAGCATTAATTGGATTTTGCTGTTCGATATCCTCATAAATGAGTCGTTTGTCTAGAGAGTTTTTGCAGTCGGGTAAATAATAGGTATGTGGATCCTCTGAAGCCGCTAAGTCAGCTAAATCTGACGCTCCTCGAAAGAACAAAATATCTGAATCTGTGTAAAGTGTTGCTTCATCAATGGGAATGGACATTAGTGCCGCTAATTTTTTGCCCATAGCCTGCTGAGATGCGTAATCATAGACAGATTGTGGCAAATTATCTCTTTGGAAGTTGGTCAGAAGTTGAACATCTACACAGGGATGCACGCGACGCAGCAATTTAATACTCTCATCCGTATAACTTCCATCAGACATGATCGTAAATGCTTTAGGAATTCCCACATGACGAAGGAAAGAGCGAAGACTGGCTACTTGCTCAGGTAAATCTCTTTCACAGGATAGGGCATAAACCTTAATAGGGACTTGGCGCTTTTGGGCGATCGGGAAACTCACTAAACTTGAAAGGCTAGATTTGTAGACGGATCTGAGAAATTTACCTTGGATCTTTGCCGTGTGATAACCAATGTTTACCATTCATCCCTCATCAAAGTTGTTTGTTTTACAGCGCTTAGATTTCAATCCCGAACAAATAACTTTTTTAAAAGTTTATTATGCTTTTTTGATCGTAAATTGCTGTAATTATTATTACAAAGCAATTATAAAGCCTAAATATTACGATCGCGAATAAAATAAAAAGAAAGTAAATGAGTTATTGAATGTTTTATTTACTTTCTTTTTCATTTACCTCGTTTTTGGGATGAGGGATAGAGCCAAAAGGCTAGTATTTTAGTTGTATATGGCATAACTGGATAGGACAGTAAAGCAGATATAAAAATCACAGAAATTAGCAAGCTTAATAATGGTGGTAGTCCTTGCAAAAATGGAGTTAAGAGCAAGTTTGCGAGCAAAATCAGGGGATAAACTGTAATCACACCAATAATTACTTGTTTGTAATACGGGGGCTCAATTGGATTTCCTGATTTGCTCTTAGGTAGGGTAAACCATAGTTCTAAACCATTTTGTTGGTGTTGTTGCGATCGCTTAGAGATAAACTCTTGAGATCTTTTCATCCATTGTTGATAAATAGTTGAAGTAAGCCAGTTTTTACAATGAGCATAGTTGTCAAATTTAACTATAACTACATACTCTGGATATTGATGATCGCGAGGACGAATGATTTCAACCCCCATAAAGCCCTCAAACTGCTGAGCTGATTGATTAATTCCTTTTGTCCAAGTTTCATATTCTTCTATGAGATGTGGTTCAACAACTTCTGAGATAACTAAGGTAATTGGATCCGAATGCTGTCCAAGTTTCTGCATAGAGTAGTTAGATAGTCTAGCTATAGTTGAGCTTATCTAAATTATATCTCTAAATAAAACCCAATATTTGGTGAGGCGGGCGAAGCCCGCCTCACCAAATATTGGGTTTGTGATCTTAACTACGACTAGAAGCCATATTCTCAAACTTAGTTAAGCGTGGTTCAAATAGTAATTTAACTGTACCAACTGGCCCATTACGATGCTTGGCAATAATAATTTCGGCAACTCCGCGATCGGGAGTTTCTGGATTGTAATATTCATCACGATACAAATTAATCACTAAATCCGCATCTTGCTCGATGCTATTATGAACATAAAAATTATTTGCCGTAAAGTTAGCCAAGCTTGGCACTGTCAAGTCATATACCATTTCCTCCTCAAGTAAATCAATAGCTTCTACTTTGTCCCAGTAAATATCACTGGTTGCAAGATTAAGAATTTCCTTTGATTCTAAAATAATTGCTAGTTTGTTCATGCGATCACGACCAATCGCATTTTTATAAAGACTCGAACCGCAATACTTAGTGCCGAGATGAGCTTGCATTTCTCTAGTTGTTAATCCAAGTTTTTCCCTAGCAACATTAATGTGTGTTTTCCACACTTCTTTTGATATTAGATCTCTATTTGTATTAGCACTTCCAGAATTACTGATATACAAGTTAATCTCTTGTAAACTTTCCTGCTTATATTTGCCAACTGCACTAACAAGGTTAATAAATTTTTCTGGGTCAGTCTTTCCTGCTACCCAAATTTGATGTTGATCGCGTCCCTTTTTTCCTTGAGAGACAGTTCTCAATGTTGCATTAATTCCCAATCTTAGTAATAAAGACTGAACTTCTTGAGCTAGTCTTTTACTGCTAGATGCATAGTAAACACTAGGGTATCTTGATTTTTTGTTTGCTCGAATACAGCCATCAGTAGCCCATAGATGACGCAAAAAGATCGCTATCGATTCTTGAGGTTGTTGAAAAACTTGTGACGGTATAAATTTTTCATGCGATCTCAAACCGAATATATCAAGATTTTGTAGCCATTTAGTAATAGGATTCTTAATTCCATGGGTTAAATGATAGGCAGATGACAAATAGACTTGATACCAGTCTCTTTCTTTTTTGATTCTTGGCACTATTTGATCGCGAAATACTTCAGTTGCGAGACTAGCTACTAATTCTGCTAAATCTAACTCTCTAGTTGTGTACTGAATTGCATGGCGCGGTAAAGTACAACCATCGCCAATTAGATGTCCAAGCAAGGCTAATTCAGCATCACTCATTGTTTGTAGTTCTTGGCAGGGAATCTGACGAGGCATGGCAATGCGATCGCCTATTTGTAATTCATCAAGCCTTTTCCATCCCTGAATTGTCAGAAATTTATGGTTTGTAGTCGCTTTGATTGATCGCCCCAATTGAGTTTTGAGTTGATAAACAGGTTTGGAGCCAGTACAAAAAGCATTGCTCACTATTGCTCGTTCCATTTTGAAGGTTTGGGAATTAACTGCCCAGATTGAAAAATGTGACTTGCCGACAAGTTCACGGATGGGAATTTCGGCTCCTGTGTCTGCCATTGTGATTAAGGAATCACCACTGAGACATCCAGATTCTCTCAAGTCAGATAGCATCGGACGCTTATTAGTCCTCGCTTCTACACCTCGACTTAATTGAGATAGAGCAATTACAGGCACATTCAATTCACGGGCTAAAGCTTTAAGCGATCGCGTAATTCTAGAGATTTCCTGCACCCGATTATCGGAACCTGAGCCTTCCATTAATTGTAAATAATCAATCAAAATTAGACCCAGCACGCCTCCCTTTTCTGACTGCAATCGACGAGCCTTAGAGCGTAATTCCGTAATTGGTGGATTGGGAGTGTCATCGATAAATAGTGGTAATTCCGAAAGTCCACTAATCGCCATCGCCACAGTTCCCCATTCATTTTCACTAATTTGTCCAGTGCGGAGGCGATTACTATCTATGCCCATATCACTAGAACGAACTTTAGACTGACTAGCAAGTAGACGATAAACTAACTGTTCCTTCGACATTTCCAAACTAAAGATGGCTACAGGCAGGCGATGGATTTCTGCCATCTTTCTCGCTATTTCTAGCCCGAAGGCAGTTTTGCCCATTGACGGCCGACCTGCGAGGATAATCAAATCCGATCGCTGCAAGCCGTTAGTCATTGCATCAAAATCGTAGAACCCCGTAATTAAACCTGTGGCTGTGGAATTGCCAGTACCCAGAGAATTAAAACGATTTTCTAATTCATAAAAGGTTTTCGTGAGAATATCAGCAGCAGGAGTAAGTCCTTGTTGGGCACGGGATTGGGTAACCGCAAAAATCTTTTGTTCCGATTGGTCAAGTAGCTGGGGCAATTCGATTTCATTGCTGTAACTTATCTCGACTACTCCTCTGGCCGCTTCGGCAAGTTTGCGTCTTGCATACTTGTCAGCGACTAATTGAGCATAAAAATCGATATTGACGGCGCTGACAGTGCGATCGCAAAGTTGGGCGATTTTAGTCTGGCCACCAATTTTTTCGAGCATATCGCGATCGCTTAGCCATGTGGTCAAACTCATCATGTCCGTGGGATTAGACTGATTATGTAACATCAGGCAAGCCCGAAAAATCTCCTGATGTGCGGCTACATAGAACATTTCAGGACGCAAGGTATCTAGTACACGCGAAACTGCCTCTGGATCGATCAAGATACCACCTAAGACAGCCTCCTCTGCCTCAATATTCTGTGGCGGTAGGCGATCGCTGATAGATTCAAAGTCTTTGCTCATATAACTTACTGACTATTTTGCTGTCTGGGAAAAAAGCCTAGAAAGTTGGAGGCTAGGTTTGAGTGCATTCATAATTCTAGGTTTTAATTGCAAAATTAAAACCTAGAATTAATCGCGATCCCGCAATTCTTATTTATGAAAACGATTTTGGTGCTTCCAACACCACAGGCGCTATAAACACCAAGAAAACGATTTTTATCATGAGAATTGCTGGATCGCAAGAACAATAATGGCGATTGTCATATAACAATGCAAGTTTTAATGAGGACATAAAACCAAAAATAAAGAGAGGTGGCGCTTCGCGCCGCCTCTCTTTATTTTTGGTTTTGATTCCAAGCTATCTCTTGCATTGCTATAGTGCTTGTAGTGATGAGCAATTGATATGGGATTTGAGGAAATATTTATTTTTATGGTGGTGGGGTGCATAGCGATCTACTATCAGCGATCGCATCTAAGCACCAGCAATCAGATCCAAATATTTATTTTGTGGGTTATGGCTATTGTCTTACCTAGTTTAGCGATCGCATGGACAACTTTTAATCCTACAGTTTTGCCATTAACTTTTGTTGCGGTTGTGTTTTTGCTTTGCGTAGGGATATATAGCAATTTCTTCACATCCTTCAACTCAACTTCTGAAGTCATCAAACTTGATCTTAACGAAGAAAAACAACTCAAAGATTGCTTCTACTCATCTGTTTATCGTCTGACAGGTTTAGAATATCGTCCTCAAGAAATATACTGTCGGGGCAATCTGCGATCGCAAAATCCTAAATATGCTTACGAAACGATTAACCAAAATATCCAAAAAATATTTGGCGATCGCTTTATCTGTTATTTACAAGAAAGTCCATTAGAAAATATAGGCACAAGTTTTGGTAGCGATCATGATGATCAAGAAAACACGACAAACTATAACTTCTATTTGACACCTAATAATTTCGTTAACTCCCAATCAGCTTTAGTCCATTGCCAAGTTTGGGTTGCAAGCATTATCAGTATTATGCTTACAGTCTTCACAGTATTAGTTGTAGGCGCAAATCAACGAATCGAAAACCTAAGCTTGAGTAACTTATACCAAGGGATCCCCTACCTCTTAGGCATCACGAGCATCATTATCTCTAGATCAATCGCACAGTACTTCGTCGCTAAACATTATGGGTTGCAACTTGCTCCTCCACTTTTACTTCCATGCTTAGGTGCTTTTGGATTGTTAGGCAGTTTAAATACCAATTTCCCTACATGGAAAAAAAATACAAATCAGCGTCGTATCCTTTTTGATCTTGCTGCGACTCCAGCCATTGCAGGCTTAGCCATGTCCATAGTTTTATTATTATTGGGCAATTGGATATTAGTTCCCGTAACTATGCCGCCGATTGATTCTGCGATCGCGCCATCCATGTTAATTACAAATCTATATACCTTTGATATCAAAAACTCAATTTTTGTAACGCTATTGCAAACAATTTTTTCCGTAGGTAAAACAACAATTGATTCAGACCCAATCACTGCCTTTTCGCCGCTAGCCTTAGCTGGCTGGGCTGGCTTAGCGTTAAGTGCTTTGCAACTAATGCCATTTGATTTACTGGATGGAGGCAATCTTGTGATATCCATGTTTGGACATCGGCAATCCCTCCAAATTGCACGGCTATCAAGACTACTACTGCTAGCGATCGCTTTACTTACACAGCCATGGCTGAGGATTTATAGCCTCTTGATATTTATATTGCCCACCCCACGCCATCTTATTTTGAACGAAGGTATGGAAATTGGTAAAACTCGCGATCTAATTGGCATGATTTTAATTGCGATCGCTTTACTGATCATCCTGCCTATACCAAAAGCTCTCTTGTTATAAAAAGAAGACAAAGCAGTAATGCTCGTATAAAAAATTATTTTAATGGAAGTTAGCCAATGGTTTACTTGCATTAAAGCAAATTTTTGGGCTTCATGCGCCGTGGACGCTGAAATCCTAGCATTTCTCATTATAAAAATCGGTTGTTTGAAAGCCCGCCAACGGCGGGCTTTCAAACAACCGATTTTGGTGTTTTCAGCGCCGAAGGCGCTGAAAACACCAAAATCGGTTTCATAATGAGAATTGCTGCTGAAATCCCAAAAATTGAGGATTTATGCCAATCATAATAGCGCTTAGTGCCATTATGATTGGTTTCGTTTTAGGGAAATAAGGATGGTGCAAAACTCAGCCTTTACTTTATTAATGTTTTATTTTGAATTTTCAAGACTTTAATGTGATTTTGGGATTATCATTAACCTTGGCATTAGGTAGCCACGATTTGTTGCTACTGGTAACATCAGTTAAGTCAACAGTAGATACATGTTCATCCTGAAGCGCCAAGACGTTGATATCGTTAACGTCCAAAATCCACAAAACAAAGATCAACAAATACCGATTTTGCAATATCAGGGGCAAACATTTCGGTTGCTCAACATGTTTGGCGATAATCGAAATGAGGCTTTAGCGCTTTGGCGTGACTTAACTGATAACAAAGGCAAAGCTTGCGTATTATTAGAAGAGCCTCAGCGTTTTAGCGTGTGGGGCAGAGTCAAACTGGACCAACTCCATATAGCACCTACCCAGAGTTCTTCAGTAGGTACACATCTTGTTCAAGGTTGTTTACTGATATTGCAAGCTGTGTATATTGATGTTGAAGATCTGCTTGGCGTTAGGCAAGCAGGTTCTTTTAAACAAGATTTGCTGAAGTTTATGCAACAAGGTAAATTTGCTCAAAGCGAAACAATTTCGGCTCTGGAAGGTGTTTTGTCAATCAATCCACTTAATAGTGTGCAAATTCCCAACTGGGATGAAAGCAAATTGCAACTTCTTTTAGGTGAAATACATCGATTAGCATCTTCCTATTTTGGAAATAATAGTTTTGTCGATAGTGCGATGACAGCCTTAAATGAACTACCCGAATCAGCATCCGTTACTGCTTGGCTGATAAATACCCCTAAAGGCAAACTCTGGAAGTAGTCTAACTGGCTTCTTTCTACGTTTTCTTCTAAAGTTATGACTTGTAACTCAATACTTGTTATTTTCTTTTTTTAATACTTTGATTTCTTATGGTTGTAGCTAAGGTGCAAGATTCATGAGTAGAGCTAAATCTCCCTCACCGTCAGGGATTTCCACGCAATCTATTGTTTGGGCAGCGATCGGATGGGCAGCCCTAGCTCTTATGTTCTACCTGTTTTTTAATGTCCCAACCGATGGACCACATGTCATCAAGCCCGAAGAATGCGCCAAGCCAATAAAAGACCTATTCGTAAGACCAAATTGGTATCGATACGGAACGTACATTTTTCAAACTGTAGCTATCTCTTGTTCAGGCATACTCTGTCTACGTAACTGGCGTAGTTCTAAAATTATTAGCGGTCGAAATGTTTGGTTAGGGCTTGGGATAGGTATTCTGTCTTGGGGGATTGGAAATTTAATTTTTGGTTATCTAGATTTTCAATATCAAAGTGGATTGATTGCTGGCGGAGCAAAAGGGGCTAAGGATTTAGTGGAAACTTTTCCATCAATCGCCGATGTCTTTTTCACAGCAACTTACGTGTTTTTGTCATGGGGTATGGCAATGTCTGTGATTGGCAGAAGACTAAATCTGTATCCTAAGCAATGGGGGATCGTTGGTGCTGTTGGCTTTGTCGGAGTCGTTGTAGCGGCGTATGTTACCTTCGGCGTAGGTGGAGAGTTTTCTCTAGATACAGGCAAAATCCTGAATATTGTTTATGCACTTGGCGATATTTGGTTACTAATTGTTGCAACAATTCTTTTACTCGCTTTTTGGGGTGGTAAAGCTGCTCAATCTTGGCGATTGCTTGGTAGTGCTGGTATCGCTATGTTCTTTGGCGACTTATGGTTTAACTACAGCATCAATACTGGTATCAGTAAAGTTTGTGAAGGTAAACAATATCAAAGTGGAGAGCCTGCTGAATTCTTCTGGATTCTTGCATTTATTCTGTGGGGGATGGCAGCAGCTTTAGAGTTTGATTTATCTTCGCGACCAACAACTCGTAGTCGTAGAAATTAAAAATAATAAAGGGGCGCTTAGCGCCCCTTTATTATTTTTAATATGCTCCATTCCCTTTGGGGAAAATCACAACCAAAATAGTTTTAAATATAAGATGCAGATCAAGCAAAAAACTCATGCGTCTAACATAGCTTGCATCAATCTGTACCCTCTTGGCGTAAGGAATATCGTTTCTTCCTGAAACTTGCCATAGTCCCGCAATACCAGGTCGAACACTAAGTACTCGATCGATCGCAGTGCCATATTTACTTAGTTCATCTTGAACCAATGGTCTTGGACCAACTACACTCATATCGCCAATAAGTACATTCCAAAACTGGGGCAGCTCATCCAAACTGGTAGTCCGCAAGAACTTACCAATTTTGGTAATCCGAGGATCATGTTTAAGCTTAAAAGATGATTCATATTCAGCACGGCTAATCGGGCATGAATTTAAATAATCTTCAAGAGCTTGATCTGCGCCATTAATCATAGTTCTAAACTTGATGCAATTAAATTTAGAACCATTTAAACCAACTCTAGGATGAATATACAAAACTGAGCCAGGAGAACTAATGAAAACCAGCAACGTAATTGCTAAATAAACTGGAGAAAACGCAGTTAAAACAATTGATGCAAATGCGATATCAAAGACTCTTTTTCCCCAACTTGCATAGTAATCTGTACGATTTGTAACCGATTTTTTTGGACGGAGGCTAACTTGACTATTTGCTTTGCTTCTAGTAATCATCAAATCTCTACACCACACCACATAGTTGAACTAATCATACAATGCCTGTCTACTTTTATTGGGGCGATGACGACTATCAAATTTCTCAAGCAGTAAAAAAACTGATAGACACTCATGTCGATCCGATGTGGCTTGACTTTAATTACGTCAAAATCAGTGCTACAGGGGATCTTGAGGTGATGGATGGGCTAAACCAAGCTGTAACTTCGCCCTTTGGGATGGGTAGTCGTTTAACTTGGTTAGCTGATACGGCGATCGCCCAACGTTGTTCTGAATCGCTACTATTAGAGCTAGAAAGAACTTTTAACCATTTACCTTTAGACTCCTACATCTTGTTTACATCATCAAATAAGCCTGATGGGAGAGCCAAATCTACCAAGTTGTTGCAGAAGTATTCCCAGATTTTAGAGTTTTCGCTAATACCTCCTTGGAAAACTGATGCGATCGTCCAATTAGTGAAACAAACCGCCACAGAAATTGACTTAAAAATAGCATCAGATGGCATAGATCTCCTAGTTGAAGCGATTGGTAATGATACGCGCCGACTGACAATGGAATTGCAAAAGTTACAACTGTTACACTATGGGAAAACGAAGCCACTTACAGCTAAAGAAATTGCCCCACTTGTGCAAGTCTCGGCTCACAATAGCTTGCAATTAGCTAGTGCGATTCGCTCCGCAAATACTAGTCAATCACTCTCTTTGATTGCGGAATTACTGCGAAATAATGAAGTGGGTTTACGGATCTGTGCAACTTTGGTGGGCCAGTTTCGCACATGGCTTTGGATTAAGCTGATGCAAGAATCGGGAGAACGAGATGATAAGGCGATCGCTGATGCTGCTGAAGTTGGTAATCCTAAGCGAATATATTTTCTGAAGCAAGAAGTACAGGGTCTAAATAGTCAAAAGTTAATGCGATCACTAAGTATTTTGTTGCGATTAGAAGCCGACCTCAAGCATGGTAAAGACGAAACGGCAACATTGCAAACCGCAATTATTGAGCTATGCCAAGCTATGACCAAATAAGAATGTAAAGCAGCGCTTTGCACTGCTTTACATTCTTATTTGGTTGCGAGATTTGAAACCATGATCGCTGCTACCATGAGAATTAGATCATTTATCTAGAAATATGTCTGAAAACTCCGCAACAGTTACCGTTGCTCTAAATAGCGATAACCAGCCTAATCGTAGTTATGACATTGCGATCGCATCGCATAGCCTCAAAAACTTAGGCGATAAATTAGTAGAAATTGGTTTAGGCAAAAAAAGCAAAAAAGTTCTTATTGTCTCCAATCCCGTTATTTACAAGCACTATGGCGAAACTGTCCAGACTTCCCTAAGTAACGCAGGTTTTGATGTTGCTTATTTAATCTTGCCCGCAGGTGAACGCTTCAAAACCGCGAACTCACTTCAAAAGATTTATGACGCGGCTCTTGCCCATCGTTTAGAACGCTCATCAATGATTGTTGCCCTCGGTGGTGGAGTGATTGGCGATATGTCGGGCTATGCGGCAGCAACTTGGTTACGCGGTATTGATCTTGTTCAAGTTCCCACCACACTTTTGGCAATGGTGGATTCCGCCATCGGTGGCAAGACGGGGATCAACCATCCACAAGGTAAAAACTTAATCGGTGCTTTTTATCAACCCCGACTAGTTTGGGTCGATCCTGAAGTCTTAAAAACTTTGCCAGCTCGTGAGTTTCGTTCAGCGATGGCAGAGGTTATTAAGTACGGCATAATCTGGGATCGGGAATTGTTTGATTTATTAGCTAATTGCGATCGCCTCGATCAGTTACGTTATATTTCATCGGAATTGCTGCAAACAATTTTGTATCGTTGTGCCAAAGCTAAAGCTGAAGTCGTATCCAAGGATGAGAAAGAAGGAAATCTTCGCGCCATTCTCAACTATGGTCATACAGTTGGTCATGCGATCGAATCGGTTACCAACTATCGCCTTTACAATCATGGTGAAGCTGTCGGGCTAGGAATGGTAATTGCGGGTGCGATCGCCGTCGATCTTGGCCTATGGTCTGAGTTAGATCAAGTTCAACAAGTAGCATTAATTGCTAAAACTCATTTACCACAGACAGTACCTGCGGACATTAATCTTGAATCAATTATTGAGTCGCTATCTACCGACAAGAAAGTAGAAGCTGGCAAAGTTCGCTTTATTTTACCTACAGCGATCGGATCGGTAACCCTAAGCGATCGGGTAACCTCGGATATGGTTAACCAAAATTTACGAAAAATGATGGCATAATGCTTGACACATTAAATGGTAGTTCGTACTATACTTAAACATTTATGTCAAGCAAAAAAATGCTAAGCTAGGACATACCAAATATTTAGTTTGCATGTATCGCTTAGTATAAGTATATATTTGTAAACCATTAGTAATTTAAACCAATACCCCCAAGAGTCTAGACAACAGAGATTTCATGACTAAAAAGCCAATTAAAGACCTTCCCCAAATCAACGAACGTATCAGATATCCAAAAATTCGAGTCATTGATATGGAGGGGGAGCAACTCGGCATCCTAACCCCCAAAGAAGCCTTGAAAATGGCTGAAGAAAAAGAGCTAGATCTTGTGCTAGTCAGCGATAAAGCTGATCCTCCTGTATGTCGAATCATGGACTATGGCAAATTCAAGTTTGAGCAAGAGAAAAAGGCACGCGAAGCTCGCAAAAAACAACATACTTCCGATGTCAAAGAAGTCAAGATGCGCTACAAAATTGAGGAGCATGATTATAAAGTGCGAATCAATCATGCAGAACGCTTTTTGAAAGAAGGCGATAAAGTCAAAGCAACAGTAATGTTTCGTGGTCGCGAAATTCAACACGTTGATCTTGCTGAAGTTTTGTTGAATCGCATGGCTAGTGATTTAGAGTCTGTCGCTGAGATTCAGCAATATCCTAAGCGCGAAGGAAGAAATATCACTATGTTGATGGCTCCAAAGAAATAATCAAAAAGCTTCGCATCGCGAAGCTTTTTGATTTATACCTGTTTGCAGTTAGCTCTAAACCCAAGTAGTGATTCACTACTTGGGTTTAGAGCTAACTGCATATTATCCACAATGCAGTTATACCAATTCACAGAAGTGTTGTCACACTTTTGTGAATTAAAAAGCAAACTCTGTAAGGGTTTTAAAAACACAAAGTGGCGTAGCCACTTTGTGTTTTGGTATTAGATACGCCTGAGTTAAGACCCAAAGCCTAAAAGAGAGTTGCGGCGCAAAGCCGCAACTCTCTTTAGGCTTTGGGTTTGTCCTAACATAAATGGCTATAGCTATAAAACTCAAGTCCAGAGAGTTTTTTAATACCTCCAAATGGCAACGCCATTTGGAAGATGGATATTTATTATTGAGCAGGAGGCAATAGCGTAAATGGAGCAGTAGTAGGGGAATTTGCAGGGTTAGGGGTGGCTGGAGCAGCGGCGGGGTCAACAGGTTGATCAGGATTAGAACTAACAATTGGAGCACCTACAGCACGTAATACCTCAACTCCATTTTGCTGTAGCACAACAATTGGTGGCTCTGCATTGGTATCAATTCGCTTCACCAACACCTTCCCGTTGGAAATCATTTGACCAGCCCTAACATAACGAGATGTTGACTCACCAAAGGCACTAATAATTGCGTAGATCGTACCTGCAACTTCGACAGTCCCTGTGACTTTTGTGCCATCAGCAGCTCTGGTGTCAGGTGGCAACACGATTTTACTCGGACGGTTAGATGTTCTTACAACTACAGCAGCACGCAGGTTAGGAAGTGCTTTGGGCTTTGCCAACAATGTTTCTAACTTTGGTACTGGATTAATCACAGTACTAGTGAATGGATCTCGCGATTGTTTGGAGTCAACCCCAATTTTCTGTTCTAGCTCCTGAACTCTTGCCTGTTTATCAGTGATGGTAATCAGATCCTGTGTTTTCTGCCCAGCGACAAATGGGGTATTAAAAGTCGGCGCGGGAGGAGTTGCGGCAGCCTTGGGTGCAGTACTTGTAGGTGCACTACCAGCAAGAGTGGGCAATGGCTGCCCAGATTCTGCAAGTCCTCTCATTTGCTCGCAATCTGTACCAGGAGCAAATTTGGCTGTTTTGACAACGCCTTGTCTTCTTTCACTTGTCGTGGTGATCGTACATTCGACTGGTGTACCCTCACCGCAAGCACTAAGGATTGTAGTAACGCTAAGAATCACGCCAGCTAGGTAATAAATACGCATAATAAAGTTCCTCTGCTGCCTACTTGGTTTTCGGTACAGCGTCATCCGAATTTTGTCGATTTTGACTGCAAGATAGTAAAGCATTATGGTAATTTTGGCAATCATTAACAAGAGATAACAACAAGTTTTATGATGAATCCAATTCTGGGGTTGTAGTTTTTATAGTGCTGTAATCCCAATAATCAAAATGACAACGACATTTTGATTATTTAAAGCCCTTACTGAATTTGGTTATACCAAATTCAGTAAGGGCTTTAAATAATGGCAGTTTACGCTTTAGTAAAACTGCTGAAGGTAAATAGTCAGATTGCTGTCATCTATACTTTGAGTAATAGTCATTGGCGGAGAAATTTGTGGAAACTAAATCTGAAGTTTATCAAGGCCAGTTTGGTGAGTTTACGATTACAAAAGACGATCGCTTTGGGGTAATTGTGTACCGTAGTGCTTTAGCGATCTCTGCTCTATGTTTTAGCGTGGGTGCAATATTAGTGCTGTTGCAGCCCAATAATCCTGAAATCCTAAATTGGTTGACTTTGCTGTATGTCGGGTTTTCTGTCGGGTTAGGTGTTGCGCTATGGACGATTCATATTTATCTGGAGTTACTACATCGGGTTTTGCAGAGCTTTTGGGTGATCGGGACGATCGCTGCGGTGGTTGTAGCAATTTACTCTCCTGAGCCTTTAGCGATCGCTATTTACAATCATCCAATCGCACTAATTGCTGTTGGGTTTAATTTTGCAGCATTGACTGGCATCTTTTTTAAAGAAACTTTTTGTTTTAATCGCTTTGAGACAAAATTTTTAGTACCCATATTGCCTTTGCTAATTCTTGGACATTTAGTTAATATTTTGCCTGTAGCGATCGAGCGAGGACTATTAGGTGCTTGGGCAGTTTTGTTTGTAATCTTTGCGATTCGTAAAGTGACTCAAGAAATTCCACCTGATATTGGTGATAAGTCGGTCTTTGCCTACCTCAAAGCTCAAAAACAACAAGCAGTTTAATCCAGAGTTTTTGATAAGCGAATCTAGTCAACCTATTCTAGCTTTCAGGAATATTTGTTAATTGATCGGGTAAAACCCCATGTAGAGCGTTATATTAAGCAATCGAAACATCAATGATTGTTTATCGAGTATGACCATCCATTTAGATGCTCGGTTTATGCTGTCATCGATTGGTGTTGAAGTTAGCTTGGCAGATCTATACGAAAATATTAATTTTTGAAATAAATTTATGATAGTTCGTGCGATTTTAGAATGGGATGAGGAAGTGCAATCTTATTCGGCAACCTGCCCAGAGTTAAATTTTGTATCTTCTCATGGAGATAGTCGTGAAGAAGCAATATCTAATCTTAAAGATGCTATTTTTCTAATGCTAGAGCCATTACCTGATCATTTATTAGTTAAAAAGCCAAGCTCTGAAATGGTTGAGTTAGCTCTTTAAGTTTTTATGTCTAAATCACTTGCCAAAATCCAAGCGCTGCTTTATTTTGCGGGAAGTTTAGTTGGCTCTGTAAAAATTTTTTATGCCTAAATCACCGCGATTAACTGCTAGTCAAGTTATTAAACAACTTAAATCAGCAGGATTTTTAGAAGTATCTCAAAATGGCTCTCATCTCAAGTTATTTAATCCTGATACTAGGCGGACTGTTATTGTTCCTGTTCATAGCAGCAAAATGATTCCAATAGGCACTTTGAAAGCGATCGAGAAACAAGCAGGTATTAATTTTTTATAGACCTTAAATAATGAATAAAGCTTTTACATCTCAAGCTGATGACTGGACACCTGCGATCGCTACAGTGCAGAAACGCTATGATCGCGAATATCGTAATGAAGCATTTGATTTGCCCGCTGAGGTGGAGTCGATGCCGCTTTTTCGGGAGTGGGTAAGTCATGCTCTATCTAGCAAAATTGCTTCGCCATTTTGGGAATTGGCACAATTTCAAAAAAATCAGCGTTGCCTAGATATTGGCTGTGGGGTAAGTTTTTTGATTTATCCTTGGCGTGACTGGGAAGTATTTTTTTACGGGCAGGAAATTAGTTTTGTGGCTAAAGAAGCTCTTAATTCAAGGGGTTCACAACTAAATTCTAAATTATTTAAAGGGGTACAACTTGGGGCAGCCCATCAGTTAAGTTACGAGAATGGATTTTTTGATCGCGTGATTGCGACTGGATTTAGTTGCTATTACCCGCTTGAGTATTTGAAATTGGTTGTGCGTGAGGCTAAACGAGTACTAAAACCAAATGGGGTATTAATTTTTGATGCGATCGCACCTGATTTGGAGTTTGCCGAAAATTGGGCGATTTTAGAAACCTATTTAGGTTCAGAGGTTTTTCTGACACCCCTTAGTGAAGTTACGGAGCTTGTGCAGTCGATGGGTGGCAAAATTACTGCCAAAAAAGACGGGTTGCTATTTTCTATGTATCGCGTTCAATGGTAGTTTGTTGAGAGTGGCGCAAAGCACTAATCTCAACAAGTATTTGGTTTTTATTTATGTCCGAAAATTCTCAAACAACTGGTGCTGATGCTATTGATGTAGCGATCTCTCAAGGTATCGACTTTGATGGCACACCAATTGACCCTAAGAAACTTGATCTCTATAGCAGCGTAATGGCACTTGAAGCAGGTCGTCAGCGCAGTGGCGTAACTAATACCATGCGATCGCGCATTGTCCGTATTGGCGCAAAACATATTCCTCAAGATGAACTCAATCAAAAATTACTGGATGCAGGCTTTGCCCCACTGAAGGACAAAGACATAGCCTTTTTTTACAATAAATAACTTGTTCTTTAAGAAAGGTTTCGCTAAGTGAAACCTTTCTTATTTATTGAGCCTTTTGGCAGTTTTTCAGTAAATTTTGGGCATACTTGTTGATATGCAACCTTGCGATCAACATGATTAAGTATTGGAAAACTAGATCTACTGCTTTAGTTACCGCTTTGCTCTTAACGGGACTGAGCGGCGGAGTTAACTTAATTAATTTAGATAGGGCGATCGCACAAACTGTATCTGGCAATGTTAGAAATCAAGATATTCAGCGTTTAAAGAGATCAGGCCAACGTTGGATTGAGATTAATCGGCGTAGCCAGACCCTTATAGCATGGCAAGGCAATAGACAGGTTTATGCAGTGATTGTTTCTACTGGTAAAAGTGACACGCCAACACCTACAGGGATATTTAGCATTCAATCTAAATATCCCACTGCAAGAATGCAGGGAGAGGACTATAACGTGCCAGATGTGCCTCATGTGATGTACTACAGTGGCAATTATGCTATTCATGGGGCATATTGGCATCGGAGCTTCGGAATACCCATCAGTCATGGCTGTACTAATGTTGCTCCCGATCATGCGGCATGGCTGTACCGATGGGCTTCTATAGGGACATCTGTAGTTGTGCGTTAAGTAACTAAGTCCAACCTAAAAAACTGTACCGCCCGCTACGCGGGCGGTACAGTTTTTTGGATTTTATATTTTCAAGTTGTAAATCTCCTTTTGCTAAATAAAACTTAATGGGCTAGAAATAGACAGAGGCGAACGCCTCGCAGTAACCTAGAGACGGTATCTGTAATCATTTTATTTTTCACATTACAGTCTTTAGGAATAAGGATAAAACTATGGCAGTTGCACGTGGTTCTAAGGTTCGTATTTTGCGTAAAGAGTCCTACTGGTATCGCGAAGTCGGTACTGTAGCTTCTGTTGATAAGAGCGGCATCATCTACCCAGTTATCGTTCGTTTCGACAGCGTAAACTACTCCAACATCGCAACCAATAACTTTGCGATCGATGAAGTAGAAGAAGTCGCCTAGATTCTTCTAACTCAAAACCCAAAAATGAGAGAGGGCGCTTAGCGCCCTCTCTCATTTTTGGGTTTTAATATAATTAAGTATGAAAATTGGCGTAAAGCGTTACATATAATGCCCGAATTACCAGAAGTTGAGACGGTTCGTATCGGTTTAAATGAAAATACGCTAGGTTGGCAGATTGAAGGCGGTGAGGTATTGCTCCCCCGTGCGATCGCCTATCCCGAAAATTCAGAGAATTTTTTAGCATCGGCAATTGGTGCTGAGTTCATTGAGTGGCAGCGTCGGGGGAAATATTTAATTGCTAAGCTTTCACAAGGCAATCAATTAGGTGTGCATTTGCGAATGACTGGGAGTTTGCTCTGGTGCGATCGCGATACTACTGTGGGCAAGCATACGCGGGTAAGGCTATTTCTAAAGAAAAAAGGAAAAGGGGAAAAAGGAAAAAATGGCGGATTGAAGGAGTTGCGGTTTGACGATCAACGAACTTTTGGTAAGGTTTGGTGGGTTCCATCTAATCAAACAACGGAATCAATTATTACAGGGTTGCAGAAGTTGGGTTTGGAACCCTTTGATCCTAAGTTTACGCCAGAGTATTTAGCCGCTAAGTTTAATCGTACTGGTCGTCCGATTAAGACTGTGCTTCTCGATCAGGAAACTGTCGCGGGGATTGGGAATATCTATGCTGACGAATCATTGTTTCTTGGCAAAATCCATCCTCAGAAAGCGGCAAATTCTCTTGATTTGGAACAGATCACATCTCTACGTCAAGGGATTATTCGCTCTCTTAGTGATGGTATAGCTAAGGGTGGAACGACATTTAGTTCTTTTCAGAATGTTGCTGGACTTAAGGGAAACTATATTGATACAGCTTGGGTGTTTCGACGTACAGGACAGCCTTGCAATGTCTGTGGGACAGTAGTTTCAAGGATTAAACTCGGCGGACGATCTACACATTTCTGTTCTCAATGTCAGAGTCTATAGCGATCGCAACTCCTCTTGAATTGATTGTGCAGTTTTTTGATTAGCTTGTGATAATTGGAAAACTGCACAATCGAGATTAATAAGTTCCTGCTTTATTTGCGGTATCTTTGAGATTGGCATTAAAGAACATCGGAATGAACTTCTCGACAAAAGAAGAAGGATCTTTATCCCATGCTTTCTTGACTAGATCGATTCTAGTCTTTTGCAAATCAGAAGAGAACAAAGTCTGAGGAAGTTGATCGATTAAGTATTGTGGACGTTGCCATAGCGGAAGTGTATCGGCAATCTTCATCAAGTTCTCAACGCGGCGAACTTCTGCACCAGCAAGAACATCCATTCCCGACTCATAGGCAGCTTGCTCGATCGCAGTATATTTACGCTTAGCAGTATCCACTTTGGCATGAAGAGCTTCACTCTTTTTCGCAATTTCCGCCAGCTTACGATTGCCCCACCGAACATGTTGAACCTCTTCAGGCATGATCTTTTCGATGGTTTCGCGGATTTTGATGTTTTCGGGGGTTTGCTCAGACTTTTGCAAGGCGCGGATATGGGCGGCGAAGTATTCACAACCGCGCTTTTCGGTGACATTGATCGCTGCGAGAGATTCGATGATGCCATCTTCAGGATTACTACCGATAGTGTCGTAGCTAATCATCCGCTCAAACTCATCGATATAGGAAGTCCCTGGGGGAGTGCCGATGTCCTCACCAAGTTCGTAGAGTAAATCAGTTAGCCAAAGAGCATGACGCGCTTCGTCAGCAACGTGATGCGATAAATCTTTAATCAAGTCGCGGGGCTTGCCATCGAGTCTTTCGATTAGGTCGGTCAGGTCTTTGCAACTACGCTGCTCATTAAAACGGTAGCGATTGAGCGTTACCATGTGGATTTCACGCTGGCGCACCACTTGATCGAGGATGTCTTGGGCGCTTAGCTGTCCACGAAGTTTACGAGGATATGCAACTGTCATTTTTTAAACCTAGATAATAACGGTAGGATAATTTGCGCTATGCGCCGCTTATTCTATGTAGCTACGCAAAATTAAATACAAAGCCCCAAGATATGCACTGCCCACGTAGCGGGTGGTACATATCTTGGTTCTGTTTTTTTAATTATGTTTAGTTACTTATAAAGATTTTAATCTTAATTTGTAAAGAAGTGTGAAGACTAAACCCATTACTCATTTATCTACGCCCTACGACTGGCTCGATCGCTCATTAGAGTCCATCCACAAAGCTAACTGGTATCGCTCTACGCAAACTATAAGTAGCAAAGCAGGAACGATCGCTACTATTGATGGACGCGAGATGTTGCTGTTTGCTAGTAATAACTATTTGGGGCTAGCAGGCGATCGCCGATTGATTGATGCAGCGATTAGCGCTACAGAAATGTATGGGACTGGCTCGACAGGATCTCGTCTGGTAACAGGACATCTGGCTTTGCATGAAGAATTAGAAACTGCGATCGCTGATCTTAAAAATACTGAGGCGGCGTTAGTATTTAGCTCTGGTTACTTGGCAAATTTGGGAGTGATCGCTGCAATTGTGGGACAGCGAGATTTGATTTTGGGTGATGAATATAATCACTCTTGTTTGAAAAAGGGTGGTTTGCTGAGTGGTGCAACTGCCATCGATTATCAGCATTTGGATTTAGCCGATCTCACCGCTAAATTGCAAGCAAATCGTGCTAAATATCGCCGCTGTCTAATTACCACTGACAGCGTGTTTAGTATGGATGGCGATCTTGCACCATTACGGGCAATCATGGATTTAGCTAACCAATACGACTGCATGGTATTAGTCGATGAAGCACATGGAACGGGAGTATTTGGCGATCGCGGTGGTGGCTTGACGACTGCATTGGGGATTCAGCAGGATTTAATCCAAGTGGGAACTCTGAGTAAGGCTTTGGGAAGTTTGGGCGGATATGTGGCAGGTTCGGCTAAACTTATCGATTTTTTACGCAATCGGGCGGCAACTTGGATTTATACTACGGGGCTTTCGCCTGCGGATACAGGTGCAGCGATCGCAGCGATTAACATTGTCAAGTCAGAAAATACTCTCCGTCAGCAGATTTGGCAAAATGTGGGATTCTTTAAACAAGGTTTACAAAGTTTAGGTATTCAGGCGATCGCATTTGATTCACCAATAATTGCGATCGAGATGGCTGATATTGCTCAAACGCTGCAAATGGCAACAAATTTACGCGAAAATGGAATCTTTGCCCCTGCGATCCGTCCGCCCACTGTACCGACTCCACGCATCCGTCTAACCTTGATGGCAAGTCATACCCAAGAACAAATCCAGTATTTGATGCAATGTTTACAAGCTTGGTAAATCTTGATGTTCAGACAATGATCTTTATGACTAGCATTGATGCCGTATTACAACTATCAATGCTGATTTTTTTATGTTGCTTGGTAAATCAATACCGAGGCATTAAAACTTTCACCCTAGGTAATATTTTTACAATAATTAGCTATATCATTAGCTTCAGTAGAACCTTTCAGCTATCAGCCACATTAGTTACTGCTGGACTCTTCCTATTGCTAGGTAGTTCAATTTCATGTATCGGTATCGCTCAATTTACCGACAAAAAGATTAAGCTCCATTACTTTCTCATACTTCACCTTCTATTCATTGGGATTCAATCATGTTTTGTGATTTTTAAAGACGTTTTCCTATTTAAGACCATCACTCAATCAGCTTTTCAAATAGTAGTCTTTGCGCTTTCTATTTACTATTTGTTAAGCAATTCCCATAAAAGCTTTGTTGGGGCAGCAAGATTTATGGCGAGTGTCATATTTGTTTTAATCTTGCTATTAATAGCAAGAATTGTAATCTTGATCGGAAATCCACCTGACAATCTATTTGCACATGCTGATATCAATTCTGCTTCTTTACTCGTAATTTTTATCTCTAAGTTTTTAATGACCTCTGGATTTATCATGATGGTCTGCCAGAGGCTCTATCACGATTTACATAGATCCGCTAATACTGATGTACTGACACATTTGCTCAATCGGCGGGCGATGATGCATCAGCTTGAGATCGCCATGAATCAGTTTTATCGTAGCGATCGCTTATTTGCGATTATTTTGATTGATGTCGATTTCTTTAAGCGAGTTAATGATGTCTATGGACATGGTGGCGGTGATACAGTTCTTATTCATCTTGCGCAAATCCTCCAAACCAAGATGCGGAAAGCTGATTTAGCAAGTCGTTGGGGAGGTGAAGAGTTTTTGATTTTGTTGCCCGATACGATGCTCGATCAAGCACATGAGCTTGCTGAGCGATTACGCTCTTATGTAGAGACAAATCCCACACCATCAAATATCCAAATCACGATTAGTTTAGGAATCGCAGTAATCCGTCAGCATGGAAATTCACTGGAAAGCTTAATTACGGCTGCCGATCATGCCCTATATGCAGCCAAGAACAATGGTCGTAACTTAGTAGCGATCGCGAACCAACGCTAAAAAAAAGATGGTGGTGTTTCGCGCCACCATCTTTTTTTGAATTTATAAAACGCCTTTGGAGCTAGGAATCGTACTGACGCGACGTGGATCGACTTCTACTGCCATCCGTAAAGCACGAGCAAAAGCTTTAAAAGAAGCCTCAATAATATGATGAGAATTCCCCTTCTCTAACAGCCTGACATGCAGTGTCATCTGGGCATGATTGACTACGGCTTGATAAAACTCGCGGACTAACTCTGTGTCATAAGTTCCCACCCGCTGATTGGGAATCACTAATCCATAAACCAAATAGGGACGACCCGAAAAATCAAGGGCAACTTGAACGAGCGCTTCATCTAGAGGCGCAACAAAATGTCCAAATCTTGCAATCCCTTTGCGATCGCCTAATGCTTGTCCAAGAGCTTGCCCTAATACAATCCCCACATCTTCATTAGTATGATGATCATCAATATGCAAGTCACCCGTAGCTTGAACATCGAGATCAATTAATCCGTGAGAGCAGATTTGATGCAGCATATGATCGAGAAAGGGAATACCAGTGTTGATATTTCCTTTACCTGTGCCATCAAGATTCAGCGCCACAGTGACTTCGGTTTCGCCAGTTTTGCGGTGGACTTTTGCAATGCGAGGAGTATCGTAGGACATAGCGCAGAAGAGTTGATAAAAGTTGTAAAGTGTCAGCTTTACTACACTTTAACCTTAAATTGCGATCGCGTTGCTTGATTTGGAAATTCTCATTATGAAAACAATTTTGGGTTTTCCAGCGCCGCAGGCGCTGGAAAACCCAAAATTGTTTTTTTGAAATTCAGCATTGGATTTCTCTAAAGCTTAAACAAGTTGTAAAGAGGATTTAGCAATAGCATGGACTCTGATAGGCTAAAACAGAGATGTGATCATCCTGATTGCTGACAAAACCCACAATGAGTAATTTACCAACAAATCAAGTTTGGCATACCCTTACGATCGAGCAAGCGATCGCTGCTTTGGATACAAACCCAGAGTTGGGTTTAGAGTCATGGCAGATCAGCGATCGCCAAGCTGTCTATGGGCGCAATGAGTTAGATACAAAATCAGGGCGTTCAAAGCTAAGTATTTTTGTTGATCAGTTTACTAACATCATGTTGTTGATGTTGATGGGGGTAGCAGTTGTTTCAGCAGGTTTAGATTTGCGGGCGGGAAGCTTTCCTAAAGACGCGATCGCGATCGCAGCGATCGTCATTCTCAACGGCATTTTGGGCTATGTACAGGAGAGTCGTGCTGAAGAGGCTTTGGCAGCCCTAAAACGCATGGCGACTCCGAATGTGCGGGTATTGCGTGAGGGTAAAGTTGCCGAAATCCGATCGGTGGAACTGGTAGTGGGGGATATTGTGTTTGTTGATGCGGGGATGCAGATTGCAGCAGATGGGCGGTTAATAGAGGCAGTAAAGCTGAAAGTAAGAGAAGGGGCACTTACAGGTGAATCTCAGGGAGTGAATAAGTTTGCTGATCAGATATTTGATGAAAATGAATCTTTAGGCGATCGCTGCAATATGCTGTTTCAGGGAACTGAAGTATTGCAAGGACGCGGCATGATGCTAGTCACGGCAATCGGAATGCAAACTGAATTGGGAAAGATTGCCAATTTATTACAAGATGTGGAAATAGAAGAAACTCCATTGCAAAAACGCATGGCTGAGCTTTCACAGGCTTTAGTTATTTCTTCTTTGGTTCTAGTAGCGATCGTGATTGCTTTAGGACTATGGCGCAATGGTGACTTTGTCAAGTTGTTAAATACATCCTTGAGTATGGCAGTTGCTGCTGTACCAGAAGGTCTGCCAGCAGTAATTACTGTGACACTTGCCCTTGGCACGCAAAGAATGGTTCGCCGTAATGCTCTGATTCGCAAGTTGCCTGCGGTGGAAACACTGGGTTCGGTGACAATGATTTGTTCTGATAAGACAGGAACCTTGACCCAGAACAAAATGGTGGCGGAAAATATTTTCACCACCAGTTATGCTGCTCAAATCAATGGAACTGGCTATGAACCAATTGGCGAATTTGCCCTCTCTCGACTAGCAGGAGATATGCTGGCTAGTGATCTTAATATTTATCAATGTGCAGAATTACAGATTTTACTCGCAGCAAGTGTAATTTGTAATGATTCCTATTTACAAAAAAGAACCGTTGAACAAATAAGCGATCGCCCATCACCACGAGGCAAGAAGGACTTAAGTCCCTTGCCTATTCGTTCACCAGAATCACTATGGAAAATCATCGGTGATCCTACCGAAGGAGCGCTGCTAACCTTGGCTGGGAAAGCGAATTTTTGGCAGTCGCACTTTACGCAATATTTCTCCAGAGTTGCTGAGATCCCCTTTACGCCTGAGCGGAAGCTGATGAGCGCGATCATCGCCATCAAAGATATGGATGCTGAAGATACACCTGAAACGATACGAATGATCGCCGCATTATTGCCCAACATACCTTATTTTCTATTTTGTAAAGGTTCGCCTGAGTTGGTTTTGAGTCAATGTGATCGCATTCAAATAGATAAACAAATCGGCTTAATTACAACCTCCTATAAAACAGCCGTTAATATTCAAAATACCCTGCTTGCCTCTAAAGGAATGCGTGTATTAGGATTCGCCTATCTGCCTCTAAAAAATTTACCGACAGAAGATGAACTTGTAGATATAGAGAAGAATCTGGTTTGGCTGGGACTTGTGGGTATTCGTGATGCTCTCAGAATGGAAGCGGCGGCGGCAGTACAAATCAGTCGTCGGGCAGGAATTCATACGACGATGATTACAGGCGATCATCAACTGACGGCGCAAGCGATCGCTCGCGACTTAAATATTTTTTATCCAGAAAGCGATCGC
Source organism: Pseudanabaena sp. BC1403 (assembly GCF_002914585.1). Classification (NCBI taxonomy): domain Bacteria; kingdom Bacillati; phylum Cyanobacteriota; class Cyanophyceae; order Pseudanabaenales; family Pseudanabaenaceae; genus Pseudanabaena; species Pseudanabaena sp. BC1403. Next base: position 27,293 of record NZ_PDDM01000025.1, on the reverse strand, counting down.
GTATTAACTGGTCAAGAAATTGAACAAATGGATGACGATGAACTAACTGCGATCGCTCAACAAACTGCTGTCTATGCCAGAGTTTCACCTGAGCATAAACTGCGGATCGTGCAAGCATTACAACGAAGCGGTAAAATCGTGGCGATGACGGGTGATGGAGTAAATGATGCGCCTGCTCTAAAACAAGCAAATATTGGAATAGCTATGGGCATTACAGGAACAGATGTTGCTAAAGAAGCTAGCGATATGATTTTGCTGGATGATAACTACGCGACGATTGTGGCTGCAACCGAGGAAGGACGAACGGTTTACGCAAATATTCGCCGATTTATTAAATATATTCTTGGTAGTAATGTCGGTGAAGTAATTGCGATCGCATCGACTCCCTTTCTAGGTTTTGGCGCAGTTCCGCTTACCCCTTTACAGATTTTGTGGATGAATCTAGTTACTGATGGCGTGCCAGCCTTAGCTCTTGCAGTAGAGCCTGCTGAAGACGATATCATGGAGCGTCCTCCTTTTCATCCCCAAGAAAATATTTTTGCTAGGGGCTTAGGCTGGTATATTCTGCGAATCGGTGTTATCTTCGGTTTGCAAACAATCGGCTTAATGGAGCTCGTCTATAATTCTGGTAATCCCTCATGGCACGAACATTGGAAGACGATTACATTTACGACGCTCTGTATTGCTCAAATGGGTCATGCTCTATCCTGTCGTTCTGATTCCAAACTAATCATTGAGTTAAGTCCGATTTCTAATCCCTATCTATTAATTTCCGTAATTTTTACCACGGCTTTACAACTTGCTTTGCTCTATGTCCCAACCTTACGCCAGTTTTTTGGCACTGATGCTCTTTCTGCTTCAGAGCTAGGCTTATGCTTTGGATTCAGTATGCTATTAGTTTTGTGGGTAGAATCAGAGAAACTCTTCTCAAGATGGTGGCGCAAATCTCATCCTTCAAAATCTACTGTAAAACCTCAGCCCTAAGCCAATGAAAAGAAAATTTCCTTGGTTGCGATCGCTACTTGTCTTAGGCTGCTTTGGTCTAGTAATTTCGTTTATCATTCCCTTACTTGATCGGATTATTCAAATCTACCAACTTGTGGCAGCCTCTTCCCCGATTTTAGGCGGTTTCGTAGTTCTCTTGCTAATAGGCTTATTTGTAGGATTGTTTTTGATCATTTGGCGGTATTTACGCCTATTTCAATCTGAACCATCTAAACCACGTCCCATTCCTGAAGTACCTACCGATAAGATCGAAGCGGCTCAAGACAGTCTTGAAGCCTTAGAGCGGCAGGTCGAGCAAATCCAAGATGAGGTAATGCGCCGATCTCTATCTGAGCAAACCGAACAACTCAAAAAGAACTTCATCCGTCAAGAATTGCGAGTGGTTGTGTTTGGGGTTGGCTCCGCAGGCAAAACTTCATTAGTAAATGGATTGCTTGATCTATCGCTTCAAGATATCACCGTCAAAGGTGAAGTCGGTGCGGTTATGGGAACTACTCAACTTGGTAAAGTCTATACACCTGTGAGATTTCATGGTCTAGAAGTACCAATTCAATTTACTGATTGCCCAGGGATATTAGAAGCTAGTGCATTGGGTAGCGATCGCGAACAGGAGGCGCGAAAAATTGCGACAGAAGCAGATTTGATTATGTTTGTCGTTGATGACGATTTACGGAGTTCGGAATTTGAAGTTCTCAAAGCCCTTACCGATATCGGCAAGCGCACAATTCTTGCTTTCAATAAAATTGATCGCCTAACTAAAAGCGATCGCGAAATCATCCAAACTAGTTTGCGATCGCGCGTACTTGATTTTATCGCGCCCGAAGATGTAGTCGCGATCTCCGCAAGTCCTGCGGCAATTACCCTAGACTCTGGTGAAGTCGTTACTCCCAAACCCAAAATTCAGCCACTTTTAGTAAGAACTCTTGATATTCTCAGTTATGAAGGCGATGAACTCGTGGCGGATAATGTGTTATTGCGATCGCAACGTCTCACTGAAGCAACTCGCGAAGCGCTCTCACAACAACAACAAGCTGAAGCTGAAAAAGTAGTTGAGAAATTCCAATGGCTAGTAGTTGGCGTAGTTTTTGCTACGCCTTTACCAGTGGTCGATCTTCTGGCTACAGCCGCGATCAACGCCCAAATGGTTGTGGAAATTGGTAAAGTCTATGGCTGCGAAATCAATATTGATCGCGGTAAAGAGCTGGCCAATTCACTCACGCGCACGCTTGTTAGTCTCGGCATCGTCAAAGGTGTAGTCCAAATCATTACCACATTAATTTCCGTAACTGTAGTCGGGCTAGTTCTTAAAGCAACAGTTCAATCAGTTACAGCAGCCTATCTCACGCGCATTGCGGGTAAGAGTTTTATCGAATACTTTAGTCGCGATCGCGATTGGGGCGATGGCGGTATTGCCGAGGTCGTTCAGCGCCAGTTTCAACTAAATCGCCGTGATGAGTTTCTCAAGATTTTTGTGCAAGATGCTGTCAATCGAGTGATGGTGTTGGTAAAGCAAAAAACAACTTAATGATCGCATTCAGGCAAATTTCTGCGACTATATATTCAGTTTGGCTCTAGAAATTGCCGAAGAATATAGGCGATCACAAAGCTAAAAGCTTGTTGATTTGGCTGTTCATAGGATTTAATCAGCATTTCTAAATCTGCTGTCGTTAATTCTTCTAATCCTTGTAAAGCACCAATAATTGCAGCTTCTCTCATAGCCGTTAAATTTTCATGCTTGAGATTTAGCGTTTGGATAGTTTCTAATGCGGCTTGCTGTTTATCAGAATCTTCGACAGGGCGTATTTCTCCAGAACCTGTATATCGAAAAAAATCAGCGCAATCTGCTTGCAATGGTGAGACTGAAAGCGGATTATTTCCTCTTTTGCAGCCACAATGCTGTAGGCAGTGCAGAACAGTTTCATATTTTTGCTCAGGATCGGATATTTTATATTTCTCTGAGAAACCACATGATGCTAAAAGATTTGAGAAATCTATTGCTAAAGCGAGATTTTTTGGTTGTTCTGACTCTTTTTCATTTTGTGGTTGCAGATGTTCAATATGGCTGATGTCACTGTCAATTTTCATTCCGCAATAACAGCAGGTATAACCTTGTTCTTTCAGTAAAGCGTCATGGACATCAGATTTAATTTGACCGCGCAAATCACTGTAGGTTGGTTTCCAATCATCATTTTCTTGAGATTTCCAGTCAGTAAAACTTGGTGGTTCATGCCCCTTTTTGATATATCTCATCTTCCTAAAACTTCTTTCCGATGAATTAACACATCTGCCCTCGCAAATTCTGGCTCATCAAAGCCTATTTCCTCTTTTAGGGATATTTGTAGCTCTTTTGCTTGAGTTAAATTACCATCATCAATTAGTCTGAATAGATTTAATAAATCATCTTTAATTTTTTGATTCCGTTTAGGAACTCCCATTTCATCTTCGAGAATGCGATTGCTATCTCTGCCATAGGTTCGGACTATTTCTGCTGTAACGCCAGATTCTGTATTAGCAAGTCGATAGATTTTTCCATCTTTGACTTCGCCTAGCACTTGTGGTGAGTGGGTTGTAATTATAAATTGACAGTTGGGGAAAGTTCGTAGTAATGCAGGTATAACCATACGCTGCCATTTAGGATGCAGATGTAGCTCGATCTCGTCAATTAAGACTACACCGCTACCCTGTTCAGGTTTTTTCATCTCAGGATTAGCGATCGCCAATCTTCTCGCCAAATCACCAACCATCGCTAACAAGTTTTTTTCGCCATCAGACAATTGATTGATCGTAAGTTCAGCACTATTTTTGGTAACAGTCATGCGTAGTTCAGGACGACGACGAATTCTGAGATCTTTAAATTCTGGCAGAAAAGTATAAATTGCTTGGCGTACAGATTCTAATTGTTTATCTCGATAATTTGGGTCATCTCTAATCAGCTCATTTTCTAATTCTTCAAGTAACTTAAACCATTCAAAAAATTCTTTAAAAACAACTTGCCCACCTGTAAATGCACGAATATAAGCATCAAGAAGAGTATCGCTCTTTTCTGATTCATAATCTAGACATTCTTCAAATAAAATATCACGTTTCACTGAGTAATAAATTAGAACAGGTATGCTAGTAGAATGAATGAAGCTTTGTAAAAGATCAGATGGATTATTGTCTAATATGTTTGCTGATACTTTAGATTGATCTCCTCTATTTTTTTGTATGAAAAATTGAAAATCTAAAGACTTAAGAGTAGTTTCTAGCTGAACATTAGCTTTTTCATTATTAGCACTAATATCATCATCTAAAAAAATATTTTTAGGTCTTGGATTCCTAAAATCAGTTATGTTGTTTGAATTTACATACAATGCATTTACAAGATCACAAATATGTCTGAGGAAAGCGCCCAAGCAATCAAGAATGCTAGATTTACCTGAGCCATTATTACCAATTACAATATTAAGCTGTGGATCAAAATCTATAGTTAGATCATTGATGCCTCGAAATGATTGCATTCTTAATTGTTTGATTTTCATTATTTTCTAATAGATATAACTTTTACTAAAATTACATAAAGTGAAGTCTTCAGACACCAAAATAACGCTTGCGAATATTTTGATATTTGGGCTTTGCTAATATACGTTCAATTTTTAGATAATCCCATTTTTCTATACCTATTTTTCGGTTTCTTGATATTGCATCAAGTTTGTCATGCAAGGTCGCATCAATAACGCCATTTGTCATAATCCAGAATCCTTCAGCACCATATTGATCGATGACATCAGATACTTGCACCTTTGATCCTGCCAAAGTTGCAGATCTTTGAAGTAGTTTGCATTGGACAATCCATTTAGATTTTGGTTTGTTTAATCGGCTTCGAGTATAAACTTCAATATCTCTTCCCCCATCACGCGAACGAGATTTACCCATTTTTTGTCGAGTATCTAAATCAAAATTAGAAGAATAAGCAATCAAGTCATAGCAAAGTTGTTCAAACAGTTCATCATCTAATTTATTCCACGGACAGGATATATCAATATGATTTCCTGCTAAATAACTCAGTTTATCTGCAATTATGTCAAAAGCATTTTGATAGTCTTGCTCTACAGAAACATCAAGATTTTTGAGTGAAATTTCCGCGTCAGAAGAGTAGTCGTAATGATCAACAGAGTAGTCGTAATGATCAACGAAAAATATATATTGAGCAAAATTATCTCTAATTGTCATCAAACTACCATCTTCTGAAAGTAAAATTTGATATGTTTTAGCATCTCTGAAATGATTGACTTTTGGATTGAAGTTTGAATAACTATCTGAATCAATATCTTTTTTAAAAATTGAATATGCACACTTTTGAGCAATATTAAACCCTATTCTAGGAAATTGCATCATTACTGACTGGCTCAATACTATTGAAGGAAGACTGTTAAATACTAAGTTATCTGCTTCTTCCATGATAAAATTTTCACTCATCCCTCCATATGATAAAAGTAGAGTTTCTATATTATGTGGTTCTTCACTTTTGTTAGCATGATAAGGAATAATCCATGCCCAAGGAGAAGAGTATAAGTCATAATTAAGATAAGGACTAAGAAATGAATGCCAAAAGCCAAATTCTTCTTCAGGATGTAAACTATAATGAGATTTGGCTGAATCTTCGTCATAGTCTAAATCAGATTCCCCAGCTACTAAATTAGCCATATAACTATCAGCTAACTCATGAAAAATTAATCTTGGTTTGTTTGACTCAAACAATTTATTTTGAAAATTTATTTTTAATTCTTGAAAACTATCAAGTATTGTTTCATTGCAATCATCCTTCCCTTCTGAGTAACACACTTCAGAAAATCTTAGAAGAATTATTCCTAACTCACAAGGATTTTCTACAGATAAATCAAAATCAATACTTCTTAAATTAACTAGACAAGATATCGAGCTACAAAATGGATAAATACTTTCTCCAAGAAACAGAGAAAACAAATAATCATCTGCTATGCTTAGATTTGAGTTAGCTGAATCAAACATCTCGCACTTGACTATCAATTTAATTGATTTATGACTTTCCAAATATTCACAAAGAGAATCAATTGTAAATAGTTGATCAATCTTTTCTAAAGCAAGTATTTGTGTTGACATAAATAACTCAATAAACTTCAGAATATTAAATAAGATTTATCTTTGCTATCTTAGAAAAGATATAGGCTAACTGATTCCTGCTCAATTAATTTTACTGCATCTGCCAAAATCTCATCGCGATCGACCATTAACAAGCTCTAGACTTCTCCAACAATTCGCTTAAATTGAATTTTATCGAAATACGCAGAAAATACTCCGTTAATTTAGCTTAGGGCAAGCAGCAGCAGCAAAACTTGCAGTCGGACATTGTTGCTTTAAACATGGTTGTTTATGGTCTGGATCATTTGCTGGATCGAGGGGGATTTGACCAAAAATCATTTTGCAACTGAGATCTTCAAAGTTGGGGGTCATGGTGAGCGGAATCCCAAATTTCTCAGTAAAAAATTCTTGAGTAGGAACTTTACACATATTGACACACATGCCCACGCAGCCACTATCTACCAAATAACGACATTTTTTAATCTGTACTGCTGAAGGTTGCGATCGCGCCGTTCCATCTTCCAAAATTATCTCAGCTTCCTCGACCTCACAAGGCCCGACTAACCACTCAAACAGTTTGGCTGCAAACCACGCATTAAGAACGCATACCAGTCTTGTAGGCGAGGAAAATGTCCGAATTGCCCATAGTGCTGGTGATGGCACTAAAGAATGCAGTACTTTTGCCACAATTGCTTGCTGCTCTTTAGCATTACGTCCCTGCATAATTTGTTTCGACAACTCGACAAAGCCATCATATCCACTGATTTCAGTCCCCTTGCCCAGAGCCTGTGACATCTTGAGAGAAAATAGCCAGATAAACATGCGATCAATTAAATTGTCCTTATATTCATCTTTAGCTACAGTTTGTAGGGCTTTAGGCTCCATAGATTCCTTTAAATCAGACTACCAAAATTTTCTATGACGATATTATACCAATTCACCAAAGGGTGACTGCACTTTTGTGATTTGGAAATCAAACCCAGTAAGGTTTTTTGCAGCAGTTCTCATTATAAAAATTGGTTGTTTGAAAGCCCGTCGTTGGCGGGCTTTCAAACAACCAATTTTGGTGTTTCTAGCGCCTTCGGCGCTAAAAACACCAAAATTGGTTTCATAATGAGAATCGCTGGTTTTTTTGAAAGCACGAAATGGCTAAGCCATTTCGTGCTTTGGTATTAACTTAATTGGCAATCATGGCTCGGATTAGTTAGGGGCTAAACTTACGCACAATTCAATATAAAACCCAAAAGAGAGCTGCGGCGCGTATCGCTGCAACTCTCTTTTGGGTTTTGTTTTTAAATTAGAAACTTAGCTAATCCATTCGGGAATTGCTTCTTCTTTGGTGTTAGTGCGTCGCTCAAGAGTTTGACGCTCGAACTTCATGTGAATAGCCCGATTTTGTTCTCCATCCGCAGCAACTGCAAAGATGGGATAGTCTTGAATGCCATCTTGGAAAGAAGTATGGAAACGGAATGTACCATCAGCATTGAGCTTGATAGGACGACCGCCAATTGTAACTGAAGCATCAGGCTCAGTTGCCCCATAGACAATCAACTCAGCGTCAGCAACCAACCAGAACTGGCGAGGACGAATAGGTGCTTCGCTAGAGAAGAAGCTGTAGCTAGACATGCCAATGCCAGAGTAGTTAATACCGCTTGCACTGACTGCACCTGCTGCACCCGCAAATAAACCTGCACCAGAGGGGAAGACGTAGGAGCTAAGAGACTGAGGAGCCATAGCTTCATGCTGCATAGAGCCATAGAGAGAGCCAGAGATTCTTTGGACTTCTGCTTCACGGGCAATATTGAAGATTTCGTCGTAGGAACCATCGCTAGTTGTCGTTGATTCTTCAGGCGCAGGTGCAACTTTCTTGGCTGGAGGAACCAGCGTGAAGAAGGTTTGACCCTTAAGAGTTTGATCCCAAGGAACGGTAATAAAGTTATCTTCTACCCATTCCGAAGGGAATACAGGAGGAACGTGAACTACTTTAGAGCGGGTTAGGACTAACCAACGACCATCAGCACAACGATAGCCAAGTTCAGCTACATAATCGCGATCGCTAATTGGGATCGGCAAATACCATTCACGAGCGAGTTCATCGCTATTATATTCCTGTAAGTTATTAGGAGTTTGGTAATCCAAATTAACATCGGTGGCATCATACAAACGAAGTGCCAACTGCTGTCCACCTTGCTTTCTCAACTCTTCTTTTTGAGAATTAGGAACATCCCAATATACATAAGCCCATTGGGGATCACGAGGTAATAGGACGATTCGGCTTTCACCGTAACCACTTGGCAAATCACCGATACTTTGATCAATGGCAGCAAGCGATTCTAGGTTTTCTTCTGTTTCTTCACTACCGACATTAAACTTTGATGCTTCCACGATTTCTTGTGTCTCCGAGTTACTACGATCTACTTGGTTTGAGGCTGCACCTTGAGCTGTAAGAATAGTTTGGATATCAGCTAGTAACTGAGATTTGCGCATCCGACTGTAACGAGAAATCTCTAGCTCTGCTGCTACTTTGCGAAGCTGACGCAAGGTCATTTCTTCTAGGGGAGGACGTTCCCTCGCCATACAATTAACCTCCAACTGCTTTTAATAGTGTCTATCTCAGTTGCTTGGAACTGAGGATTCTGCATGTAGCTAAATACATTCTGCCAAATTTTCTGAGAAGGTCAATGGCTGGAAGGGTTATCTTCTATTGGTTTAGACCAGTTTATCTAGTTGTTGCAGTACAAACACTCAGCCAAAACCAAATGCCTGTAATTGTTGTGGAGATCATAGAAGCAAATTTGATGGGGGATCATAATGTCAGGAAATCATAACATTATGATCCCCTCCTTTTGATACTGGGGGAGTTTGTCCGAAAAGCCATAAGATTAGAGTGAAAACAAATATGTATTTTTATAAATATGAAGGCAAAATACGAGTCTTTATCTAAGTCTCTAAAAGGTTTAAATGTTGCTTTACAAGGCTTCTGTCGATCCGTGATCGCTTTTGCATTAGCGGCTCTAATGTTATTAGGTGGGTTTACCCCAACGGCAAATGCCGCATTGTTTGAAAAAAAGGGTGATTCTTTATCAACTAAAGAAATACAAACGCTTGTCAATGCAGGTCTGACAGGTAATTACATCGCCGATACAACCGATACGATCAATACTATGCGCGAAGCAGTCAATCTGGCTGACGATGCTGAAAACCGTGCTGTGGTAAAAAAATCGGCAAGATATAAAATCAATGCCTATGTATCGCGTTATCGCGCCGATCACGAAAAAAGTGGTTTGTATTCCTATACAACAATGTTGACGGCGTTGAATACATTGGCAGGATATTACAATGGCTCAATCAAGCGTGCAATCCCAGCTAAAGTTCGCGATCGCCTATTACAAGAGTTTGACCGCGCAGAAGCTGCTCTTGCCCAAGGTCGTTAATTTTATTTTTAGGAAACGGCACTTATCAAGGTTTTCACATTGTGACCGCCAATGTGAAAACCACAAACCAAGAATAATTTGGGTTTTGAATTTTCAAGTTGGCATAAACAGCTTGAAAATTCAATAGTGAATTTTCCTAGAAGCGTAAGCATAAAATAGCTTGAGGACGACGAAACATTGGCAACAGGATTGGCAACAATATATGAGGCTCTGCATCATGACCAACAAACCCATGAGTTTGTCGAAGAGTTGCACCAAACTGATGCAAAAGAATTCTGGTACCGCGCGATCGCTGTTCTCCAGCAATTTTCGATTCAGAGTCAGTTTAAAGGTCTGTTGCTAACTCATCATCCGTATATTTTCCCAAATGTAGCCTATCGCCAACCTGAATTACAAAATTGGGTATTTACTAGCAGTAAATCTTCACTGTTTCCCACTGCTTCGTTACCGATTGGCAACACACAAGTTGTATCGATCCCCAAATCCGATGCTCTAAATCAAGAATGGTTTTGTATTTTAGCCACCGAGAATTTCAGTGTCTTAGTATTATCTTCCTCTAAAAATCATAGCTGTATCTGGTCGCTGCATCCCATTGCCATTCAAGCTGCGATCGCAGTACTTTTACCGCGAATTCGTCGTACAGAACAACAGGCTTTATTGCAAGCTAAGCTACAACAGTTTCCACTCACCTTGCCACCCTATCAAATCATGGCAAGATTTTGTGCAATTTTGATGGCGCAATCTTCGATTCATCAGGAGTTGCCGATTCCCGAAATTCAAGAAGTCGATATCATCAAAGCTATTACCCATGAGGTGCGTACTCCTCTCACGACGATTCGGATGCTGGTGCGATCGCTAAAACGGCGCAAAGATATATCGGCGGAGGTAAAAACGCGATTAGATAGAGTTGATGCTGAATGTACAGAACAGATTGAAAGATTTAATTTGATTTTTGAGGCGGCACAACTCGATAGCTACCCAATCATATTGGAAGCGACACAAATCGAAGAGATTTTGAGTGATGGATTTATGCGTTGGCAGGAACATGCAGGAAGACGACAGATTTCCTTGGAAATGATTTTGCCGACCGAGATTCCTGCAATTTTGAGCAATAATCTACTTCTCTCTCAGGTTCTGAATGGGCTAGTCGATCGCTTAGTTCGTAGTTTTCCGCCAGATAGTCATATTCAGCTAATCCTAACCAGTGCTGGCGAATATCTAAAATTACAGTTTCAATCGCAGGTAACGCAACAAGGTGGTGGTGATTTACCATTACTTAAGGCGGTAGGACAATGGCTAATGCTCCAACCTGAGACAGGAACCTTAAGTTTGAGTTTGCCAACTACGAAGACTTTGCTAAAAGCTCTTGGCGGCAAGCTTACCGTGAGAATGCATGCCACCAGCGCCGCCTACGATGGCGAAATTCTGACAATATTTTTGCCATTTATTTGAATATTAGTTTAACCGTAGAACTTTAAGATATATTGAGCAAAATCGTCTGTCCAATTTCCCAATGAGTGACGAGCTATATAAATTACTTTTAATAGATGCCGATCGCATTTTTCGGATGGGGATGCGATCATGGTTGGCTCAATTTTTAGATTTGGAAGTGGTTGCAGAAGCGGAGACGGTTTCCGAAGCTTTAGCGATTTTACAAGGAGAATTAGATCTTGATTTAGTAATCCTTGATCTGAATTTAGGTTCAAAAAATTTGGAGTTAGGAGAAAGCAGTCATCAATCGGGTTTAGAACTATGCCAGCGCTTAAAATCTGAATATCCTAAATTGCCAATTTTGCTGTTGAGTTCTACACAATCTCCTGAATTTGTGCAGACAGCTTGGCATGTTGGTGTTGAGGGATACTGCTTGAAGGGAGCTAATCCTGACGAATTAATTACCGCTATTCGCCAAGTTGCTTCAGGAAATAGATATTTGGGCGATCGCATTAGACTCGATATTGATCAAACCAATCAATTCGATGCAGCCGATCGCTTAATGAAAAACTTACCTGAGCAGAATGTTGTAGCGATTGTACGGCGCAATTTCTATTTGTCGGGAATGCGAGGAATTGATCGAGTATTGGCAGAGGTAAAAGCAAATTTAGCTAAAACTAATAACGATCAGCTTAGCGATCAGATTACCAAAATGGTTTTAGCGGGACAGGCGCGGGAATTGCAAGCCGCACGTTGGCTAGTTAATCGCTTATGGGGACAAAAAGCATTGCCAATTAATACTTTCGCAAATAATGATTCTAATATTTTTGAGGGGATTTCTAAACCTAATGTGGAAATAAGCGATCGCTTAGCTGATGCATCACAAAATCAGTCTGAGCAGAAATCAAGTAATAATGCTTTAGCAGTTCAAGCGAGTCTATGGGATAAGGCAGTTAACAAACTGCAATCTAGCTTATTAAATTCCAGCAAAATGCCTTTGGAAATTGATGTTTTAAAAGATGAAAAAAAACGCCAACTTCTTTATATTGCTTTGCGTCAAGTTGAACAGAGTATTACTGATTTGCGGTTTTCTCAAATTAGTCCGTCGCAGTTAGAGTTAAAAACAACTGATATTTTAAAAAGTATTTGGCAGGAAACTGTGATCAACTTCTTTGGTAAGTATTATGCTCTTGAGAATATGGCTAATGTTGATGCCGAAGTTAACGTTGTTGATGTTTTGCTTGATGATATAGAGATCATCCAGATAGAATTTTTAGATAAAATCCCGCAATTTGATAATTTTCTATCACATTTATTATTCGAGACAGAATTAATAGTTGATAATTCTACTGCTGCTATAGGTACAACTGAAGCGATGCAACGATTAGAATTGATTTTGGATAATTTGATTATTCAAATTGCTAATGCCGCGATTCAACCACTTTTAAATAATTTTGCAAATGTGGAAGAAATTAAACAAAATTTCTATCGCTACAATCTACTTGCTACCCGTGAAATAGAACGATTTCGCAATGATTTGTCTTGGAAATATCGCTTAGAAAAGTATATTACTGACCCACAATTAATCTTTGAAAGTCGCCATATGCTGTTGACATTTGCCGATCGCGGTATCAAAAGAGTCAGTATCTATACTCCCCGTAATCAGGAGCTACAAAACCTAGAAGGAGTGCAGCTTGCTTTGACTTTGGCGCTGGAACTACAAGATGCGATCGCTCCACGCCTAAAATCTGCGATCGCTTTTATTGGTAGTGGATTTGTTTATGTATTAACTAATGTGATCGGTCGAGGTATTGGCTTAATTGGTCGTGGTGTGGTGCAAGGAATTGGCAATGCTTGGCAAGATAGCCGAACCAAAAAGTAGATAGGTTAACGGATGCCCCATACGAGGCTTTGTGCTTTAAAGGCTATCCAGCAACCTAAAAAAAGTAAGGATAGTCGATGCAAAGCCCCATCTATCCTTACAATGGAGCTACCTGATGATGTAGGATAATTAGTGTAATTTGGGGTCTAAGTTTATAATTAATTTTGTTTTTCCTAATGTAACTTGCTTCAATCTGTAGATTAGAGCACTTAAAATAAAGCTAATTTGTACTAAGTTATTTCAACTTAATAATGATTAGTTGAGCTAGGAAATGCGGGGGCTTATCTTTAAGTAACATCAAAAATTGAGCCAGAAAATCGCCCTTTAAATTTTTAATCAAAAATGAATATTAAATGAATACCAGTAATTTTGAAAAAAAAAGAGATCTTGCGACCCCAGCTCAGATTCTTGACTATAAAATTGTTGAAACGGTTTATTCAGGAAGCCGTACTTTAGTCTATCTAGCTATTCGTACTTATGATCAGTTACCTGTAGTCATTAAGCTTCTTAAAAGTGAATATCCGACCTTCAGCGAACTAGTACAATTTCGCAACCAATTTATAATTGCCAAAAATTTTAATGCCCCAGGTATCATTAAAACTTATGGTTTAGAACCTTACCAAAATAGCTATGCATTGGTGATGGAGGATTTTGGGGGGATCTCCCTTCAGAAATGGACGTTACAGCAGAAAAATGCTCTCTCTTTACAAGAGTTCTTGGAGATTGCGATCGCTCTTTGCAATACCTTGGATATCTTATGTCAGGAGCGAATAATTCATAAAGATATCAAGCCAAGTAATATTCTAATCAATCCTGCGACTAAACAAATTAAGCTAATTGATTTTAGCATTGCGTCAATATTGCCAAGGGAGATAAAAGAGCTGCAAAATGCTAACTCTCTAGAGGGGACTCTTGCCTATCTCTCTCCAGAGCAGACTGGTAGAATGAATCGGGGTATTGACTATCGGAGCGACTTCTACTCGTTAGGAATCACCTTCTATGAGCTGCTATCAGGAAGTTTGCCTTTTAAGTCCACCGATCCGATGGAATTAGTCCATTGTCATTTAGCCAGAGTACCTATTCCAGTTCATCAGATCGCCACCCATGTTCCCTTGGCGTTATCAGGAATTATCAGCAAGTTAATGGCAAAAAATGCCGAAGATCGCTATCAGAGTGCTTCAGGGCTTAAGCACGATCTGGAGATCTGTTTAGCTCAATGGCAAGCTAATGCCCAAGTTGAGAGCTTTGAGCTAGGAACGCGGGATTTGAGCGATCGCTTTATTATTCCTGAAAAGTTATATGGCAGAGACACTGAAATAGAAACGCTCCTGCAATCCTTTGAAAGAGCCGCTCAAGGCAGTACCGAAATGACGCTAGTGGCGGGATTTTCTGGGATTGGGAAAACTGCGGTGGTGAATGAAGTCCATAAGCCGATCACAAGAGAACGGGGATACTTCATCAGAGGGAAATACGATCAGTTTCAGCGTAATATCCCGTTCTCCGCCTTTGTGCAAGCATTCCGAGACTTAATGAAGCAATTGTTGTCGGAATCAGATGCACAATTAAATATATGGGAAATCGAGATTCTAGCTGCATTGAGCGATAATGCCCAGATTTTGATCGATGTGATTCCCGAACTAACCCAAATTATTGGGAATCAACCCTCCGCGATCGCCCTATCAGGAATCGCTGCCCAAAATCGATTCAATCTGCTCATGCAGAAATTCGTGCAGGTTTTTGCCACAGCAGAACATCCTCTAGTCATATTTTTGGACGACCTTCAATGGGCTGATTCAGCATCTCTGAAGTTATTATCATTGCTGATGGAGGAGACAAAGTATTTATTGATCATCGGTGCATACCGAGATAATGAAGTCTCATCGACTCATCCCTTTATGATGACCATCAATGAAATTTTGAAATCTCGTGCGATCGTTAACACCATTAATTTGCAACCATTGAGTCTGAGCGATATGAATCAATTGGTTGCGGATATCCTCCATTGCGAATTGTCTTTAGCCAGTCCCCTAACAGAATTAGTGTATCAAAAGACAAAGGGTAATCCTTTTTTTGCCAGCCAGTTTCTCAGAACATTGTATGAGGATGGACAGATTAAATTTGAAAGGGAAACAGGATGTTGGGATGCCGATATTGCAGAGATTAAAGCGCTAGCTATCACTGATGATGTGGTGGAGTTTATGGCGAAGAGATTACAGAAACTACTGCTGCCAACTCAAAATGTTCTTAAACTAGCAGCTTGTATTGGAGCGCAGTTTAATTTGGCGAACTTGGTAGTTATTGCCGAAAAATCGCCAGAAGAAGTTGCAAATGACCTATGGATGGCTTTAGGAGAAGGATTAATCCTACCTGCTTCTGATATTTATAGATTTTTTGCTCAAAGCGATGATACTTTAGACCAGACTCAAACCTCTGTGAATGTGACCTATCGCTTCCTGCACGATCGCGTGCAACAAGCAGCTTATTCCTTAATTCCTGACGAGCAAAAGGCGCAAACCCATCTCAAGATCGGTCAATTACTTCAAGCAAATCTATCAGAAATAGAACTTGAAGAAAAGCTGTTTGATGTTGTCGGGCAACTGAATCTTGGGAAGTCCTTAATCGAGCATCCAAAGGAACGGGAGATTTTGGCTCAACTAAATCTTAAAGCTGCGATCAAAGCCAAAAACTCTACTGCCTATAATGTCGCAAAAATGTGTCTTCAATCAGGGATTGATTTGCTAGATGTAGGCTGTTGGCAAAGTCAATACGATCTAACATTAAAACTCTATACGGCTTATGCGGAAGCTAGTTATCTCAATGGCAATTTTGAGGGAATGGAAGAGATCGCAAAATTAGTGTTACAGAATGTGCAGACTAATTTAGACAAGATCAAAATTTATGAGATTCAAATTGCTGCCTTGTCTGCAACCCAACAGATGTTAGAGGCGATCGCTGTGGGACGAGATGCTCTTCATCAATTGGGGGTCTTGATTCCCAGCGAACCTAACGATGCTTTAAATAAACAGATTCTCCAGACTCTTGCCGAAAAACTTCAGCATAGAAGGATTGAAGAACTAGTTAACCTACCTGAGATGACGAACATTTCCACTCAGGCGGCAATGCGAATACTAAGATCGTTGTTTTCCCCAGTTTTTGTTGGAGCACAGAATTTGCTCCCTTTCCTTAGTTCTATAATGGTGGATTTATCTCTCCAGTATGGCAATACCTCTGCATCGGCTGTAGGGTATGCTCTGTATGGTTTTGTATCCTGTGCTTTGTTGGAAGAAGTAGAGGTGGGATATAGCTTTGGCAAACTGTCCCTCGCGATCCTAGATCGCTTTAATACCAAAGAGTTTAATTCGATGATTCTTTGTCTCTTTGGCACTTTCATTCAACATTACAAGGAACCAATCAGAGAAAGCATCCCCATCCTAAAACAAGGTTATATATTAGGTAGAGAAACTGGTGATTTTAATTATATGGGCTATAGTATCTTCAACTATGGTTATACCAGTTTCTTTAGTGGCGTGGAATTAGGTGATTTAGAAGTAGAGTTGGCAAACTATAGTTCGGTTATAACTGAAGCCAAGCAATATTCTGCCAAGGGTTATCTTGATCTTTTGCGGCAGATGGTGCAGAACTTGAGGGAGGGCAATGGCTGTTCGGATTGTTTGGATGGTGATATTTATAGCGAAACTGTGATGCTTCCCAAACATTTACAGGATAACGATAGCACCGTACTTTTCACTCTTTATTTCTATAAGCAGTTACTAGCTTACCACTTTGGCAATTATACATTGGCTTTAGAATGTAAAAATAATGCCGAACTATATTTGTTAAGCGCCTCAGGCACATCGATAGCTGCAATTTTTCCTTTCTATGCCGCCTTAACATGCTTAGCTCTCTGCCACCAAGAAACAGAGAAGGAGGCACTACTAGTATCGTTACAGAATTATCAAGATAGTCTATATCAGTGGTCGCAAAATAGTCCTACCAATCATTTGCATAAATGGTATTTAGTGGAAGCAGAACGCCAACGAGTTTTGGGGAATAAGGCAGATGCGATTGAATATTACGATCGCGCTATTACCCTTGCCAAAGAAAATCAATTTCTCAATGATGAAAGTTTAGCGAACGAACTGGCGGCGCAGTTCTATCTTGACTGGGGTAAAGAAAAAATTGCCCAAGATTATCTGACTAATGCCTACTATGGGTATGTTCGATGGGGAGCGATCGCCAAGGTCCAGGATTTAGAACGTCAATATCCTCAACTACTCGCGCCAATTTTACAACAACAGATATCGCTATCCCCGACTGAAACCGTTTTTGCTCCATTTTCCCTAACTGCTTCCCAAACTCGCGGTAGTCAGTCCTCCAGCACTAGTATTTCTTCTACCCTTGATCTGGAAAGCGTCTTGCAAGCTTCGCAAACCCTTTCTAGCGAAATTCAACTCGATAAACTCTTGGCTACATTACTGAATACAGTTCTAGTCAATGCAGGGGCGGATAAAGGAGTATTGTTGATGCTCCGTGATGAGCAGTGGTATGTGGAGGCAGTGTCTACAATCGATCAACCCGCAAAGGTACAAACTATCGAGCTATCTAGCAGTCAAGAAGTTCCCCATAGTTTGATTAACAATGTCAAACGTAGTCTACAAACCGCTGTTATTGACAATGCTACCCTTCATCCTTCCCTAGCATTGGATGCCTATATCTTGCAACAGCAACCCAAGAGCCTACTTTGCACCCCAATTTTTCAACAGAGTAAATTGATCGCTATTTTGTATTTGGAGAACCAAATCGCTACAGGGGCATTTACTAGCGATCGCTTAAGAGTAATTGAGATTCTCTGCACTCAAGCGGCGATCTCTCTAGAAAATGCTCGACTTTACCAGCAGTCTCAAGCCAATTTAGCGGAACTAAAGCAAGCCGAAATCCAATTACAAGAGTCGAAAGATTTCTTGCAATTAATCATCGATAATATTCCCCAGTCGGTATTTTGGAAAGATCCGCAATCAAATTATCTGGGTTGCAATCGACTTTTTGTTGAAACTGTTGGCTTTAAATCCTCACAGGATATTATTGGCAAAACTAATTACGACATGCCTTGGCAAAAAGAAAAATCCGATTTGTTTCGAGAAAGTGAGTACCGAATTCTAGAATCGGGTGTTGCCGAATTGGGGATCGTTGAATCTGTAATACTGGATAATGGCAAGCAAGCATGGGCAGAGGTGAATAAAATTCCTTTGCGAGATATGCATGGAACGATAATTGGTATTTTAGTAACTTTGCAAGATATTACCGATCGCAAACAATTAGAACAAGAGAGATCAAGGCTAATCTCTATTCTAGAAGCAACTTCCGACATTGTGGGGATTGCGGATGTACATGGTCGTAGTCTCTATCTGAATCAGGCTGGTCAAGAGATATTAGAGGTTCCTGCGGGGGAGGCAAATCAATTTCATATTTCTGAAGTCATCGCTCCTGCCATGCTAGAAACATTCCAAACAAACATTATTCCCGTGGCGATGCGTGAAGGGATATGGTCAGGTGAGATGTGTGTACGTAGTCGTAGTGGCGAGGAAATCCCTGTGTCTCAAGTTCTGATGACCCATAAAAATGATCAGGGGGAAGTTGAGTTCCTCTCGACGATTATGCGTGATATTCGTGATTTAAAACTTATTCAAGCTGAGCGGCAACGAAAATCAGACGCTCTTGAGCAAGCTTTACAGGAACTACAGGCGACCCAGCTACAGATGATTCAAAGTGAAAAGATGTCAGCCTTGGGAAATTTAGTCGCTGGCGTAGCCCATGAGATGAATAATCCTCTAGGGTTTATTTCAGGAAGCCTCAAGCAGGCCAAACCGTCGATCGCGGATATTGTTGAGCATCTGAGGATCTATCAAACAAGTTTGCCTCACAAGAATGAAGAAATCCTCGAACATGAGACCGAAATCGATTTGGAATATAGTCTTGAAGACTTACCGAAGATGATTGATTCGATGATGATGGCTTGCGATCGCCTTAGAAATATTAGTACTAGTTTAAGAACTTTCTCCCGCGCCGATCAAGACTATAAAGTGCCGTTTAATATCCATCAGGGTATTGACAGCACCATTCTCATTCTTAAACATCGTCTAAAGGCAAGCGAGCTGCACCCCGAAATTGAAGTCGTTACTAACTACGGCAATTTACCGCAAATTAAATGCTTCCCTGGACAATTAAATCAAGTATTTATGAATATTCTGGCGAATGCGATCGATGCTTTAGAAGAATCTAATCAAGGGCGCAGTTTCGAGGAAATCAGAGACAACCCAAACTGCATCACCATTACAACATTACTAGATGAACATCTTGTGAAGATTATCATTGCCGATAATGGCAAAGGAATGGATGAAGAGACTAAACAGAAAGTGTTTGAGCATTTATTTACAACAAAAGCTGTTGGACGGGGAACAGGATTAGGTTTAGCGATCGCTAGACAAATAATCGAAGAAAAGCATCAGGGAAATATCGTGGTTGATTCTATCCCTAGTGTGGGTACTACATTTTCAATTTCTATTCCTGCGATAGGTGATTAAATGGCTGATGTTACGTGGAACGCAGATGATGAACTCTTTCTGGTGGCTAAGCAGGGCAACCAAGGGGGGATTGCGCCAACCCCAAAATTCAAAGGTTCTCGTAGGGGCTGTTCCCCTGTAGGCTAGTGTTGATTTGTTGGGCTAAAATATTTTTCTGGATTTTCCCCATAGCATTGCGGGGGAGTTCCGAAACAAAAAATATTTGCTTTGGACATTTGTATGGGACGAGACGACTTTTACAATGGGCAATTAACTCTTCGGCGGTTGTACTAATCTCATCTTTAAGAGCAATCGCTGCCACGACTTTTTCGCCAAAATCAGTGTCTGGCAATCCTATTACTGCGGATTCTTTGACAGCCTCGTGAGATTCCATTACATTTTCGATTTCTTTGGGATAGACATTAAATCCACCAGTGATAATAAGTTCTTTAGCGCGGCCGACTAAGTACAATCTGTTGCCATCATTAGGATCTTGAAATCCGAGATCGCCTGTGTGAAACCATCCTTCAGTAAATGATTCTGTTGTTTTTTCGGGCATTCCCCAATATCCTTGAAAGACATTTGCTCCACGTATCCAGATTTCGCCTACTTCAGTGATTGCTACATCATTACCATCACGATCAACAATGCGAATTTCTACACCTTCTAAGGGGAATCCAACGCTCTTGGCTTTACGATGTTCTGGCGTAATGTGATTAGAGGCATTCATTCCTGTTTCGGTCATGCCATAACGTTCAAGGATGCGAAACCCTGTAATATTTTCAAATTGATAGAATTGTTGATCGCTTAGAGGTGCAGAGCCAGATATAAATAGGCGCATCTTTGTTGGTTCTGGCTGAGGCTCCAATTTCCCCCATTCATTGATCAATCGTTGATAAATGGTGGGAACGCCCATGAACAAGGTACAGTTTTTTGATGCCAAGGTTTCCCAGACTTGGCGCGGCTCAAATTTCTCGAACATGATCATGGTTGCGCCTGCGTAGAGACAGCCCAGAGCGGCGACATTCAATCCATGCACATGAAATAAGGGTAAGACATGGAGCAAAATATCGCGATCGCTCCATTCCCAAGCTTTATGTAAGGCTCTAATATTGGTAATAAGATTACGATGAGAAATTGCCGCGCCCTTGCAGCGTCCCGTTGTGCCTGATGTATAGCAAATCATCGCAATATCGTCATCCCCCGTGGAGTATTTTAGAGGAACTGCTTCTGATATCGGTGGCAATAATTCTTCTTTTAGTAGGATTTTTAATTCTGATAAATGTTGAATCGCCGATCGCACTTTGCTTAGATGCTCACTAGTAGTCACAAACAGTGAACTACTTGAATCCGTTAAAAAATAGACAATTTCTTGAGGACGATAATCTGGATTTAGTGGTAAGGAGATTGCACCGATGGAGAGAATTGCAAAGTGAAAGAACAAAAACTCGACGCATTTTGGCAGTTGAACTGCTACGCGATCGCCTTTTTTGATACCTAAGCGATCGAGGGTATTTGCGTAATCCTGCACTTGGCGATCAAAATCTCGGTAAGTCCAAGTTTTGCCAGCAAAGATGATCGCTATTTTGTCGGGGGATTTTGCTGCGGTTTCGGAAATTAGCCGAGCTAAATTCATGACTAGATTTACCTAAATTTTCTAATTGTTGCAGGGAAAACGATTCTCGCTGCTCCTAATTTTATACATAAAATCCCAAAAAACGAGTGGCGGCAGGCTTTTAAAAACCTAATTCTCATAATGAGAATTGTTAGTGCTTTGCGCCGCCACTCACTTTTTTTCATCAAATTTATCTACAGAGATAGACTGATGCTAGGGCTAACTGTGCGATGATAATTTCTAACTATCTTGTCTTTAGGTTTTGTTGACTGTGAATACCGTTCGTACTGTTTCTGATACTAAAAAAGATTTTTATTTAGCCTTCCCCAAGCCAGTCAATCAAGTCTATAGACGGGTTGTGGATGAGCTTTTGGTGGAAATCCATCTGTTGAAAGTAAATCAAACGTTTGTTTATGATGCAATTTTCGCATTAGGTTTTGTGACAACTTTTGATCGCTTTACAGTGGGGTACAAGCCCGAAACTGATCGCTTTGCGGTATTTCATGCATTATGTTCAGCTCTGCAATTTGACTCTGATCGCATTCGCCAAGATGCCACAACTCTGAGCGACCTAGCGACGCGATCAACCAATGAGATTAAAACCCTCTTGACGAATTTAGACTCTGGCATAAATATTGAACCTTTGTCTGGGCAATTACACACGATCGCTAACAAAGAAAACTTTAAATACAGTCGTTTGCTTGGCGTAGGACTGTACGCATTGCTAGAGATCAGTAATCCTGACGATATCGCCGATAGCGCTAAGCGTGAAGAATTGATCAAGTTAGTAGGTGAAACGCTTAAATTTGGTAGCGATCGCTTGCTCAAAGATATAGATCTATATCGTTCTAACCTCGATAAGATTGAGCAAGCACGTCAAATGATCGCGGATATGGTGGAAGCTGAACGTAAAAAACGTGCTCAGAAAGAAGCTGCGTTAGTTAGTGCTGCAACTCCCGAACCCGCAAGTGAAACTCCAGAAACTACTGCGTAAAAATAAAAGAATGGAAGACAGCACCTTCCATTCTTTTATCTGTGATTAATAATGTCAAGCTCAGAACCGACTTTAATCGTGATCATGACGACTCTACCTGATGCTAATCAGGCGGGCATTATTGCCAATTTATTGGTTGCAGAAAAACTTGCTGCTTGTGTGCAAGTGTTGCCTAGTATGACTTCCACCTATATGTGGGAAGGCGAGCTCTGTCACGAGTCCGAGCATTTGGTCTTAATCAAAACTTTGCAAACCAATTATGAAATGCTGGCGAGTAGACTGCGATCGCTACATCCCTACGAAACTCCAGAAATTATTGCCATACCTGCGATCGCTGTTGATCGAGACTATCTTCTCTGGGCAACCTCAAACCAATAATTTTATAGCGCGGCTCCGCCGCGCTATAAAATTATTGGTTTGAATGCAACATGCTATGTGCTTTTTCTAAAGCTTGTATTAATTCCTTAACTTGAATAGGTTTACTCACATAATCTTGCATTCCAGCTTCTAAACACATCTCGCGATCGCCTTGCATGGCATTGGCAGTTATTGCAATAATCCAAGGCTTATTTGTAAACTCGGCAATAATTCTTCTTGTAGCGGTTAATCCATCCATTTCTGGCATATATACATCCATCAGAATTACATCATAGTTTTGGCGATATATCGATGCTAAAACCTCTGTGCCACTGGCAACCACATCGACACGATAGCCTAAGCGATTGAGAAAACGGGTAGCAATTTTTTGATTGACAATATTATCTTCGGCTAGAAGGATCTTTAAAGGGAATTTATTAGCAAAATTTTCATCGAATATTGAAATGTCTTTGTTTTTTGCTTGGCTTCTAGCTAGGGGATGATGGCTACAAAGCTTTTGTAAAGATTTATATAACTGCGATCGCTTAATTGGCTTGCTTAGGCATGTTGTCAGAGGGTCAGGACTTAAGAAATCACAACTGAAGGAATGGGAAAGCAAAAGCAATGGCAGTGAGCTTGAGTTCATTCGCATTAACTTTCTGATATCGCAATTGTCACACTTATCACTAGAGCTATCTGCATTAATAGTAATTGGAATACCAGCATCAACAATTGCTAGATCAAATTGTTTTTCATTCTGGAGCCATGCGATCGCTTGCTCACTGGAGTTAGTTGCTAGTACTTCCATTTGTAAGGTTTGCGCAAATATAGTTAAATTTTCACGACTAATGTCATTGTCTTCGAGAATTAATAGGCGTTTACCGACAAGACTCAAATCCCATTCTTCGCGCACTGGTTCATTTGTATGAGCAACTGTAGATATCGTAAAGGTAAAAGTGGAACCAACTCCGACTTCGCTCTCTACAGACATCTCGCCGCCCATCAGTATAGTTAATTGATTAGCGATCGCTAGACCCAGACCCGTGCCACCATATTCACGAGTTGTGGAGGAGTCTACTTGGCTAAATGGTTTAAATAGGCGATCGTAGCGATCATGGGGAATTCCAATGCCAGTATCTTTAACTGCAAATTGTAATTGATAATTTTGATGCTGTTGATCAATTTCTTTTACAGATACTCTTAATGTCACTGCTCCTTGAGAGGTAAATTTGACTGCATTGCTAAATAGATTGACTAATACTTGTCTTAAGCGAGTTATATCACTGACAATCCATTCAGGTACATCGATATCTATGCAGTAGGCTAGCTCTATCCCTTTCGTAATTGCGGTAGAAGCTAAAAGATCTAGGGACTCTTCGATACAATGGCGTAAGATGAAGGGATGAATATCTAATGTTAATTTCCCTGACTCAATTTTTGAGAAGTCGAGAATGTCGTTAATAATTGTGAGTAAATTATCTCCACTTAACCTAATGATTTCTGCAAATTCATTTTGTTCAGAATCCAGTTCTGTATCTAGCAGTAAACTTGTCATGCCAATCACCGCATTCATCGGCGTGCGAATTTCATGACTCATCGTTGCAAGGAATTCGCTCTTAGCACGATTAGCTGTTTGGGCTGATTGCATTGCTTTTAGCATTTCCATTTTTGCTTGCTGGCGCTCTAGATGCATAGCCAAAGAGGTTGCTGAAATTCTTAATAGACTCACCTCTACAGAATCACGTAAGCGATCGCTTACATAATCATGAAAACTCAAAAAGCCCCAGAATTTTCCACTAACAACAATAGGAATCATTAAAATCGAGTGAAGATTCTTAGATGTTAGAATCGGTCTCTCGGCTTCAGTACTTGTTGATAAAGACTCATTGATGATTTCTCCATTGGCAAGACGTGACAACCATTGCAAACTAACGATCATTTGCTTGAATCTAGTCTGTACTGATTCTTCAGGATGACTTATATATTCTGCAAACCAAGCAGAATATAGTTTGAGTTCGGGTTCATCAAATTTATCACGCTCACAAACAAATAATTTAATACTTGAAAAATCAGAAGCTTTGCCCAGTATTCCTAAAATATTGCCATATTCCTGAGTGCTGACATTTTCGGCAAGTAGATGGCGCTGGATCTCGACGAGCATAGTGAGGTAGCTTTCTCGTTTTTCGAGAGCGGCGATCGCAAGTTTGCGATCGGTAATATCTTTGTTTGTACCGACCATGCGAATTGGCTTATCTTGTTCATTCCACAAAGCTTTAGCCTGAGTTGCTATCCATTTATAACTGCCGTCTTGACAGCGCATTCGATATTCGGTGATATAGTTAGGGATTTTATGAGCAAAATAATCTTCTTGTATCTGCAAAAGGCGATCGCGATCCTCTGGATGAATCAAATCTACCCAATCTAATGGCTGTTCATTGTCAATCATGGGATCCAGACCCAACATCGTGCGCCAACGGTCTGAGCGAAATGTTACTCCTGTTTCAATATTCCAATCCCAAATGCCATCATCGGCAGCTTGGCTCGCCAACTGCCATCTTTCTTCGCTTTTAAGGAGTTCGGCAGTGCGTTCTTGGATGCGGATCTCTAGGCTTTGATTTACTTCTTCTATTTCTTGGAACTTCTCTCGGAGGGCATTAGCCATGACTTGGAAGTTATAGCCGAGGGCATCGATTTCCTTCAAATTGCTATCATTCCAAGTAAGATCTTTCTCCGCTGCTAGATTCTGCTGAAGATCTGTGGTCAATCTCATCAATTTGGCGAGATGTCTTGCAAACCTGCGACTAAGAAAATTTGCAGCTATTGTGGCTGGCAAAATAATTGCAAGTAAAATCACGAGAATTTTAGTATGTAGTTTTTCAAGACTATCAATGTATGGCACTGGCGACAAACGGATAACTAAACTCCAAGGAATATCATTGCTGATCGTAACTTGCTGCAAATAATAAGAATTTCGCCATCGGGTCATGGCTGTAATTCCTTTTGTGTTTGGGAACCATTGGAGCTGATCGGTTGCAATGGTATGAATTTCGCCTCCCTTAGCCAAATCAAAAAGCTGTCCCGTTAGTAAATCTGGAGAAGTACTAGAAATTATTTTATTCTGGCGATCAAGTAGAAAAGCTTCAGTTCTCCATGTTTTTGATTTCTCAGTTAAAAAATTTTTAATATGAGAGATATCTAAGGCTGCAATAACGATGCCATTAAAACGATTGTTTTTGAAGATTGGGACAGCAGCATCAATATGTGGATTAGATGTCATGTCATCAATGTGGATATCTCCAAAAGCAATGCTCAAAGTAGATTTAACCTGCTGAAAGATATCTTCCTTACTAATAGCTTTACTGAGACTAGCTCTGGTTGAATCCGAAGTATTAGGAAAAGCTGTCAAAATACTTCCTTCAGCATCTGTAATATAGATAGAGAGAAATGATGATGTAGCTTTTCCTAGAGTAGTAGTAGCAAACTGTAATCGTTCTAGGTTCTGCGTATCAGTACTGATTTCGGCTAGCTCTCGCAAGATCTTTGAATTGTGTTGATGCCAAAATTTTAGATCTGAACTAAGGGAAGAAGTACTTGCACGTAATTGACTATCAATTTCAAGGTTAATATTTTGGAAAGACTGCGCTCCTGTCAAAATAGCGATCGTGAAAATCGGAATAAATACAGCGGCTAACAACAGATGAAATAACATTTGTTGGATGGTTTGTTGATTGCGATCGCTTTGTCTTTTCTGAAACCATTGCCTTAGTGGCAGATAATTAATACAAAGGCTCGCAATTAATGCGTTAAATACGCCATTAATTACTTGCTTGAGAACAACTAGAATAGCCGAGTTAAATCCAAATTTTAGAAGAAAAAAATAAAATATAAAACACAAGGGTGCACCCAAACATAGCCAGTAGGAGAGCGCAAGCACGACTATGTTGCGCGATCGCCCTTGTTTTTCTTGATAACGTATCCCAATCGCCACCCAGAGGCTTTCTAAAACTAATAGAAATGCAGCATAGGGATGTCCCCATAGAAAATAAGTACATGTACTAGCGATCGTAGAGACTATCACCCCCATTGTGATCCCATAAAAATAGGCGGCGCTCAGTACAAAAATGCTGCCGAACAAAAAATCAACACCAGAAAACAAAGGTAGTCGGAAATAATTTCCTAAATACCCAAGAGTTGAAAACAGTAAAAATATGAATAAGTATTTCAGGTTGAATTTATCCTGAAACTTATTTTTAGATTTATTGTTGAAAAATTTTGTGCTCAGCGAAAAAAAGTTCATACAATAATCACTACTCTTAGTCCATTTTAACGTACAGAGACAAAGCTAACAGTTAATTAATAACTTTCAATACGCAGATAGAATTCCTGCGATAGCTGAGGTTTAGGACTGGCACTAAGTGCAGTCTCTACAAAACATGAACCATTCAGGTTGATCCAAGAGGTAATCCTCCAGTGGTCGCCCTGCTATGCTAGCAGCAACAGTCTCATCATCTACGTTCTGTGTAACTTCAATGTTAGAAAAGACTGTGCGTAAAATATTGATTGATATTCTCTGAAAACGTAATACTGAGGTGAGAAGGCAGCAAATTCTAGAAGGATGTCTTGAGGATTTGACTGAGCATTGATTTAGATTTTGCAGGGTAAAATATTCCCAATTCACTTCTAGATTATTTTCTGTCTCTCTATTTAAAGGAATGGGAATGATTAATACTTTCGTTCTTTCTGGAATAGATACAAGACTAGATAATATGGAATTGTTTATGCGATCGCACAAGATGCGATCATAATTGTCTCTGTTATGCATTTACATGGCGTTGTTGCATAAAAAGGGTAGGGGAAGGTAAATTAGATATTAATCAGGAGATGAAACCGTAACAAATGAAACAGCAATATCAGA